>NZ_JAEMGT010000027.1:0-63492 GCF_017655185.1 Rahnella sp. ChDrAdgB13
GAAAGCTTGCTGAATGAGAGGTTGCAGACCTGAGGCTGCAATCCCGAAATGAAGGCACCGCGCAGCGGCAAGATTTCCAGCCTGTCTCTGCGGTACCTGACATAGCCAGCGAGCGATAGCGCGCAGTTAAAGAGCGCGGGTGTCCAGAGGGCGCGCGCGTTAACGCGCCCTTTGGGCCAGTTTGGGCGGCGAGCCCAAGGTCTTGAAGTTGAGAGTTGAGAGTTGAGAGTTGAGAGTTGAATTATCAGGCGCCCGTATGACGCCTCATACCATCAAATCTGATAGTCAATCACCGGCTCATCCCCTGCCGCAAACACCTTCTCCTTGATCTCATTCACCGATAACCCCGGATTACACAATTCGATAAACCGCCAGACGTAGTTTCTCTGCAACTGCGCCTTTTTAAGCCCCAGCCAGACGGTGTTGCCTTCGAACAAATGTTCGGCGTTAATCAGCTGAAGGCCCGTATCACGCGCGGCTTCAAAGGCTTTATCCGCCAGGATCCCCACGCCTAATCCCAGTTCGACGTAGGTTTTAATCACGTCAGAATCCTGCGCGCTGAGTACGATATCCGCGCTCAGCGCCGCGCGGCTGAAGGCTTCATCCAGGCGGGAACGCCCGGTGATACCCTGCCGGTAGGTGATCAGCGGTTGTTCGCTGAGATGCTGCAACGTGACCGGATGCTGCAACGTCAGCGGATGGCCCTGCGGAACCACAATCGCATGATGCCAGCGGTAATACGGGAACGCCGCCACCGCCGGGTCGTTCATCAGTTTTTCGCTGGCGATGGCCACGTCCGCCTGCCCGCTCAGCAACATCGCCAGCACTTCCTGCGGCGAGCCCTGATGAAGTTCCAGCCGTACGCCCGGATAAATCGCGCGGAAGGCTTTGATCACTTTGGGCAGACTGTAACGCGCCTGCGTGTGCGTGGTGGCGATGGTCAGTACGCCGGCGTCTTCTTTTGAAAACACATCAGCCAGACGGCGGATATTCTGCGCTTCGTTGAGAATGCGCTCGGCCACGGCCAGCAGTTCTTTGCCCGGTTCTGTCAGCCCCAGCAGACGCTTGCCCCGACGGATGAAAATCTCAACGCCCAGTTCATCTTCCAGCTCGCGAATATGACGACTGACACCTGACTGAGAAGTGAACAACATGTTCGAGACTTCGGTCAGGTTGTAATTGCATCGCGCGGATTCACGTATAATTTTGAGTTGTTGAAAATTCACCGCTGTCTGCCTCTGTTCTGTCTGAAAACCCTATTGTTACGATCTGTAGCTATGCCAGACAAATAAGAAAAAGCGGTTACTTATGCTTTTTACGACTATAGCCTGTTCACCGGATTTTCAGCGCCCATAAAAAAAACGCCGGCAGGCGGCGTTTTCTCTCATTATCGGGTCAATAAACCGGGGGATTATTCAGGCACCGGCGTCACGACCGGCTGACCTGAAAAAAAGGCATCCAGATTTGACTGCACCAGCGTCATCATATTTTCGACAGATTCCGGCGACCGTCCGGCCACATGCGGCGTCAGCACCAGATTATCCAGCGTCAGCATTTCTGCCGGGACTTTCGGTTCTCCGTCAACCACATCCAGCGCGGCACCGGCGATTTCACGGCGTTGCAGACTGGCAATCAGCGCGTCACTGTCCACCACACTGCCCCGCGAAATGTTAATCAGATAACCGTTTTCCCCCAGTGCTTGCAGCACCTGCGCATTCACCAGTCGCGTGGTATGGGCACCGCCGGGCGTGGCGACAACCAGATAATCCGCCCAGGCGGCCAGTTCTGTGACGCCTGGGAAATACTGATACGGGCTGTTTTCCTGCGCACGGCGGTTGTGATATCCCACGTCCATATCAAAGCCACCGGCGGCGCGGCGGGCAATCAGCGCACCGATGTTGCCCAGACCAATAATCCCCAGCCGTTTACCGGCCATTCCGTCTACGTTCCAGCGCGTTTTTTTCCATTCTCCGGCGCGCACCGCAGCATCGAACTGCGGGATCCGCCGCGTGATTGCCAGCATCAGCGCCAGCGTATGATCCGCAACCGAAGAACTGTTGGTGCCCGGCCCGTGTGTGACCAGAATGCCGCGCTGTTTTGCCGCCGCCACGTCGATATGTTCAAAGCCGACGCCCTGCGCACAGATGATTTCCAGCGCGGGCAATGCCGCGATTTCCGCCGCGCTCACACCAATGGTGCCGATGGTTAAAATGGCGCGGAGGGTTCGTGCGATGTCCGGATCAATATTGGCGCGCTGTTCCGGCGTGGTGGCGAAATGCAGGGAATATCCGGCAGCTTCAAACCGTTCAGGGTAACCCGCATCAAGTTCGATGTGGCTCAGCAAAGCGATGGTCATAAAGGAAATCCTCGGGGATGAATTCTTATAATCACTAGCAGGCTAGCTTTTCATTTTCACTATTGACGAAGCCTCTCAGCTTGTACAGCTTTTCGCGGTTTTCAGGTCAATTTTGCCAGTCCGGTCTACACTCCTTGGTATTGCCTGTGCATGCGCAGACAGGCCTCTTTCGGTAATTTATTGTCAGATTTCCCTGAAACGGAGTGACGTCGAGTATGACAAAGGCCCGATCTGGTAAGACAAGTAAACCCACAGCTACGGCGGACGAAGTCCGCACCGTCCCTTCTCATGCACAGGTTGATATCGCCGTTGACGCTTTGGGTGTCCGCATTATTCATCCTTACAGCGACGGCGAAATTGTCCGCAGCTTCGATTCCGGACACACCACCCGCGTGCGCGAAGGATTGCCCGTCCCGCTCGGCGCAACCTGGGACGGTCTGGGCGTAAACTTTGCGCTGTTTTCTGCCAACGCCACAAAAGTTGAGCTGTGCCTGTTTAATGAAGCCGGTGAGCAGTATGACGTGATTGAACTGCCTGAATACACCGACGAGGTCTGGCATGGCTATCTGCCGGACGCCCGCCCCGGCCTGCTTTATGCTTACCGCGTTCACGGCCCTTATGCGCCGCATGACGGCCACCGGTTTAATCCGGCCAAATTACTGCTCGACCCTTATGCCAAGCAAATTGTCGGCGAACTGAAATGGGACGACGCGCTGTTTGCCTATGACATGCAAAGCGCGAAGAAAGACCTGCACATTGATAACCGCGACAGCGCGGAATTTCTGCCTAAATGCCGGGTCATCGATCCGGCATTTTCCTGGGCGCGTTCGCGCAAACGCCATATTCCGTGGGAAAAAACGCTGATTTATGAAACTCACGTACGCGGTTACACCATGCGTCATCCGGCAGTGCCGGAGCATCTGCGCGGCACATTCTCCGGAATGAGTACGCCGCACATCGTGGAATATCTCCGTTCGCTCGGCGTGACGTCGGTTGAGCTGATGCCAATTCATGCGTTCACCGATGACCGGCATTTGCAGGATAAAGGGCTGCATAATTTCTGGGGTTACAACACGCTGAGTTTCTTCGCGCCGCACCCGCAATATATGGCGACGCACACCGTTAATGAATTCAAGCAGATGATTGCCACCCTGCACGCGGCAAATATTGAGGTCATTCTCGACGTGGTTTACAACCACACGGCGGAAGGCAATGAACTTGGCCCGACGCTCTCGTTCAAAGGCATTGATAACGCCAGCTATTACCGCCTGATGCCGGACAATAAGCGTTATTACATCAATGACACGGGGACCGGCAATACGCTCAATCTCAGCCATCCGCGTGTGCTGCAAATGGTGACGGATTCACTGCGTTACTGGGCGACCGAAATGCAGGTCGACGGTTTCCGCTTTGACCTCGCGACCATTCTCGGGCGCGAAAGCTATGGTTTCGACGAAGGCTGTGGTTTCCTCGATACTTGCCGTCAGGATCCGGTGCTCAGCCAGTGCAAACTGATTGCAGAACCCTGGGACTGCGGCCCCGGCGGCTATCAGGTCGGTGGCTTCCCGCCGGGCTGGATGGAGTGGAATGACCGGTTCCGCGACACGGTGCGTAAATTCTGGCGCGGCGACGAAGGCCAGCTCGCGCAGTTTGCCACCCGCCTTTCCGGCTCGGCAGATTTGTTTAATCACCGGGGACGCAAACCTTATGCGTCGGTGAACTTTATTACCGCGCACGACGGCTTCACGCTTAACGACTGGGTGTCTTACGCGAACAAGCACAACGAAGCCAACGGCGAGAACGGCAAAGACGGCAGCGATAACAACATTTCAGCAAACTACGGCGTGGAAGGCCCGGCGGAGGATCCGGCGATTAATGAACTGCGGCTGCGGCAGATGCGCAATATGCTAGCGACGCTGCTGTTTTCGCAAGGTACGCCAATGCTGCTGGCCGGTGATGAATTCGCGCGATCGCAAAACGGCAACAACAATGCCTATTGTCAGGACACCGATATCGCGTGGGTAAACTGGAATATTGAGGAAAAAGGCCAGTCATTACTGCTCTTCACTTACCGGCTGATTGCCCTGCGCAAGCGTTTTCCGATCCTGCACCGTGGCCGCTTTCTGACCGGCGCGGTGCATGAAAAACTCGGTGTGAAAGACGTCAGCTGGTTCCAGCCGCAAGGGCCGGAAATGACCGATGCCGCGTGGAAAGATCCGCACGCAAAATGCATCGCAATGCTGCTTGATGGCCGCGCACAGCCGACCGGTTTGCTGCGTCAGGGTTCATTAAGCACGGTGTTGCTGCTGTTTAACGCCTCGCATAAAGATGTCGTATTCACGCTCCCGTCCGTGGCGCACGGCGAAGGCTGGCGTCATATTCTTGATACTTTCCAGCCCGATGATGTGAACGAGCATAACTTTGAGTTTGGCCGCGAATACATCTGTACGTCACGAACCGTCGTATTGTTTGAACTGGTAAGCACCGCCAAGCACTAAACCCGGCGCGCTGCTTCAGGCATTCAAAATCTGAAGCAGCGTTTCGCGCCCTTGCGCCAGCCCTTTCTCGCGTCCGATCGCCTGACGGCTCACGCCTTCCGCACGAATAATGTGGCAATCCGCCACGCCCATCAGTTCCAGAATAGAGGCCAGATACGGCTCCTGGAAATCATGCAACTTGCCTTCCTCCGTACTGTAAACGCCGCCACGGGTTGAGGCGATAAACGCCGTTTTACCGGGGATCAGCCCGATGACACCTTGTGGCGTATAGCGGAACGTTTTCCCTTTCTGACAGACCTGGTCGATCCACGCCTTCAGGTTGCTGGGGACCGCGTGGTTATACATCGGCGCGCCAATCACCAGCACGTCGCAGGCCGTCAGCTCTTCGATGGACTGATAAATCCCGTCCAGCTCCGCCTGAAGTTGCGGTGTAATCACTTCGTCCTGCGCGTTGTGCAGCAGGCTCATGGCGGCGGCAGAAAGATGAGGCGGCGGCGTGACGCCCAGATCGCGGTAGGTAACTTCTGCGCCGGGATTACGTGCGCAAAGTTCGGCGACGATCATTGCAGACAGCTCGCGGGAGACAGAACCCGTGATAAACGGGCTGGAATCGAGGTGTAAAATTTTCATCGGGTTATCCTGTTTCAATAAGTTTGTTTGCATAAACACAGGGTAATCGTTGTTGTAATAATGAAAAATACCTAATATCGCAACACATCGTCCCATTAATGCAACGACGGAAGCCTTCACCGATGCCGGAAGATCTCAATGACATGGCGCTGTTTGCCGCCGTAGTGAAACATCAGGGTTTTACCGCCGCAGGCCGCGCGCTGGGCGTGTCGAAATCCCTGCTCAGCCGCCGGATTGACGCGCTGGAAACCCGCCTCGGCGTACGTTTGCTGCAACGCACGTCTCGCCATTTCTCAGTCACCAGCGTGGGTGAATGCTACGCGGTTGAATGCCAGAAATTAGTGCAACAGGCGCAGGCAGCGCGGCAGGTCATCGACGATTTGCAGCAAAATCCGCGCGGACTGCTGCGTGTGTGCACACCGGTGATGATGGCGGAAATGGTGGTCGCGCCGCTGATGGCGGAGTTCCTGACCCGTTTTCCCGATATACAACTGGAGCTTCTGGCCATTAACCGGTCGGTGGATTTGCTGGAGGAGAATTTCGACGTCACCGTGCATTCGCACAGCGAGCCGCTCGATGATTCCGGTTTGTACCGTAAAGCGCTCGGCCTGCTTCGTTACGTGCTGGTTGCCAGCCCGGCGTTTATCGCGGCGCTGCCGTCCGTGCCCTCAGCGGATCAACTGAGTTATCTGCCAACGTTGGTGCGCAAAACGCCGTGGGCGGCGGGCCATTGGGAGCTGTCGCATCCGCAAGACGGCGCCCGCAAAGTAGAATTAACACCGAAGATGATCAGCAATAATCTGCTGGTGCTGCGTCAGGCCGCAGTGGACGGATTGGGCGTTGCGTTGCTGCCGGAAATGGCGTGCAAAGAGGATTTAGCGTCGGGAAGGCTGCACTATTTTCTGCCGGACTGGCAGACACCGCCGTCTGAGATTTCGGCGCTGTATGCCAGCCACAAAGGTCAGTCTCCGGCGTTACGCGTGTTTCTCGATTTCCTGGCGGAGAAACTGCACGGAACCCTGTGAAACGGTTACTCCGGATCTTTCAGGTAGGCTTTGAACTGCGGCGACATGTAGGTTTTGAACGTGTCGCCCTCTTTGGTGATGAGATACACCGCCAGATGTTCTTTCTCCGCCAGCGCCAGCGCTTTATGGGTGCCCAGCACCATCAGGCCGGTGTCCCAACCATCCGCTTCCAGCGCAGTCGGCGCAATTACGGTCGCAGAAACCAGCTTATGGGTGATCGGCGAACCGGTCGCCGGGTCAATAATGTGCGACAACCGTTTGCCGTTCAGCTCATAGTAATTACGGTAGCTGCCGGAGGTGCTGATCCCCATGCCCTGTAAATCGACAATCGCCTGCACCGCCGTCTCTTTGTCCGTCGGTTTCTGAATCGCCACCTGCCAAGGATTCCCCTTCGGATTGTGTCCGCGTGAAACCACTGCACCGCCCACCGACACCAGATAATTGCTGATACCGTTACCTTCAATCAGGCGCGCCAGATGATCGGTCGCGTAACCTTCGCCAACGGTCGAGAGATCGACATACATCCCCTGCAAATCCTTTTGCAGATATTGCCCGTCGCTCTGCTGGATCACTTTCAGATGTTGTAAACCCGTGCGCTGACGGGCATCCGCAATCTGTTCCGGCGTCGGCATTTTCACCGGCTGTTTATCCGGGCCGAATCCCCACAGATTCACCAGCGGTCCGACAGTAATGTCCATTGCACCGCCGGTCAGCTGACCAATGCGCATTGACGTCACCACGGCATCCGCCATCCCCGCGCTTACCGGTTGTGGCACGTTGCCCTGATACTGATTAAAACGCGATAAAACCGAGTCTTCTTTGTAGGTCGACAGTTCGTGATCATCTTCTTTGAGCTGCGCTTCGATTTGTTCACGCAGCGGGGCTTCCCGGTTTTTATCCACTCCCGCCAGGCTGACACGATAAAACGTGCCCATGATTTTTCCTTCAATCACCAGCGCATCTTTAGCATCAGATGCGCCACCATCGCAGGCAGACAGCAGACTCACCGCACACAGCAACAGTGTGCTACCTACATAAACCGGTTTTGAAAACATGAAAATGGCTCAGTTGAGTGCCCGTCGCCGGGCAGAAAAAGTATCAGGACATTAAAGGGTCGCGCTTAAACCACGACGCAACAAAGTTTCTGTCAAAGGTTTCGGGTCAGCGGCTGCGTTTGGCGTGGCGCTCCCAGTTTTCCTGTTTGGCCTGCGCTGTTTTCTTCAGCGCAACGTAACAGGCGCCCGCACCGCCGTCTTTCTGGATTGCCACGCTGAAAGCCTGCACGTCATCAAGCTGTTTAAGCCATTTTGCGACGTAGCTGCGCACGATATTGGCGTGGCTTTGGTCATTCCGGCCACGGCCATGAATGATTAACAGGGTGCGTAGATTCTCCGCCTGCGCCTGACAGAAGAAAGCAAAAAGCTCCTGACGGCACTGTTCGACCGGTTTACGCAGCAAGTTCAGGCTGGCCTCCAGCGGATATTTCCCCTGCCGGAGTTTGTCGAGCACGCCCTGCTGTACGCCGTCGTGTTTGTATTCCAGGGGTTCGTCGCACGGCAGAATATTCAGAAAACCGGTGGTCAGCGGATTGTCACGCTTTTCGGCGGCATCTCCGGTTTCCGGTTTGTTCCCTGTGGCTGAGTTCCTGAGGTAGACCACCCGTTTATCCGACGCCAGAGGCTGCACTCCCGCCATTTCCTGACTGAATAAATCATCATCATCGCTCATTGCTTACCTCTTTTTCAGCGGTGGGACCGGAGTAAATTATCCCTGCAAAAGCCCTGCGGGTAAAGCCGGGTCCCGGCTGATGAACACCGGTAAAGAATTCTGAAATGGCCGGATAACCGGTAAAAGTCATTTTTGAATCTATACTTAGCTGCTGGGGCAGAAAACCATTCCGACCAATGCGCTTCTGTAACCCCGTCAAATTGAGGAGAAAAGATGCCGTACCTTGATGATCCCTTGATTATTTTCACAGACCTGGATGGATCACTGCTCGACCATCACGATTACAGCTGGAAACCCGCGCAGCCGTGGCTGGATAAACTGGCTGCCGCGAATGTCCCGTTAATTCTGACCACCAGTAAAACCTCCGCCGAAGTCGCGGCATTACAGACCGCCCTGCACTTAACGCATCAGCCTTTTATTGCAGAAAACGGGGCGATTATCCACCTGCCGCCCGGCTGGCAAACGCAGGAACAGGAACCGGTTCACGTCATGGGTGCCCGTTACAGCGATATCCGTCAGGCGCTGGTCGATTTGCGCCAGCGCTATGATTTTGAGTTTCGCGGCTTTGGTGACGTCACGCCAAAACAGGTCGCAGTCTGGACGGGCTTATCTGAAGCACAGGCTGAACTGGCGATGCAGCGCGAAGCGTCCGAACCGCTGGTGTGGTTTGGTAACGATCTGGATTTTGCACATCTGAAAAAGTGCCTGTCCCGTGAAGGTCTGGCGCTCACGCGCGGCGGCCGCTTCTGGCATGTCATGGGCACCGACGCCGGAAAAGGTCAGGCGGTGCAATGGCTGTCGCAACTGTACCGGCAACAGCGCGGCGTGCCGGTCGCCAGTATCGGGCTGGGCGATGGACCGAACGATTTATCGATGCTGGAGACCGTGGATTACGCCGTAGTGATTAAAGGCTATCACGAGCATCAGATGCCGGTGAATGACGGGAACGGCTCACAGGTATTTCGTACCACGGAGTTTGGCCCGCACGGCTGGAGCCAGGGGCTGAATCATTTTATTACCCTTCCTTAAAGGAAGGCGTTAAAGGGAAAATTGTTTATTCAATGCCGGGTTTTGCATTGTTTATTGCTCTTTGTTTTACCGATAAGACTTCCAATAATTTTATCTATTCTAAAATTGGAGAATACCGTATGAGCGATTTTTATCAGGATGGTGTAATCACTAATTTTCATAACCTGACTAACCGTAAAGTTGAAGAACTGGAATACGATTTGCAGGTGTTTTCAGGCCGCCGTTCAATGGGATTAATATTACCTTCATTGTTTTCAGAACTTGAAGGGCCGGCGCTGACCCATATTGTTGATGAGTTGACAAAAGTCCCCTATCTGGAAGAAATCGTAATAGGATTAGATCGTGCAGATCGCGATCAGTTTTTATTTGCCCGCGAGTTTTTCTCCCGCCTGCCGCAGCGTCATCGTATTTTGTGGAATGACGGCCCGCGTCTGAAGGCGCTGGATGAAGAGCTGAAAAAAGAAAATCTGTCACCAAATGAACCGGGCAAAGGCCGCAACGTGTGGTTCTGCGCCGGGTATACCCTGGCATCGCGCCGCACATCGGTGGTCGGGCTGCACGATTGTGACATTGTCACCTATAGCCGCGACATGCTGGCGCGGCTGATGTATCCGGTGGCAAACCCGAATTTCCATTACGATTTCTGCAAAGGCTATTACGCCCGTGTGGCGGACGGAAAATTTAACGGCCGCGTCGGGCGTCTGCTCGTGTTCCCGCTGCTTAAATCGCTGCAAATTGTTTATGGTCATTCGGATTTTCTGGAATATCTGCGTACCTTCCGCTATCCGCTTTCCGGTGAATTCGCCATGCGTACGCACGTTCTGAATGATTTGCGCATTCCCAGTGACTGGGGTCTGGAAATCGGCGTATTGTCCGAACTGCACCGCAATACCGCGACGCGCCGTATCTGTCAGGTGGATATCGCTGATAATTACGACCACAAGCATCAGCCAATGTCAGAAGACGACGCCACCAACGGTTTGCAGCGCATGAGTATTGATATCACCAAAGCGCTGTACCGTAAGATGGCGATTCTCGGCGTGAATATCACCAGCGAGTCATTCCGCATTCTCAAAGCCACGTATTACCGCAATGCGCTGGATATGATTGACAGTTTTGAGAATGACGCGCGGATGAATGGCTTGTCGTTTGACCGCCACAGTGAAGAATCCGCAGTAGAACTTTTCTCCGGCGCGATCATGGAAGCCGGTCAGGCGTTTGTGGATACGCCGAGTGAAAAACCGTTTATCCCGAGCTGGAGCCGTGTGCAGTCGGCGTTCCCGGACATGCTGGATCGCATTCATGAAGCGGTGGAAAAAGATAACGAAGGCGACGTGTAACGCTCTGAGGATCCTGAAAACAGAAAAGAAAAACGCTGCGATAGCAGCGTTTTTTTATGGGACTGACCAGCAAATTACGGATTAGAAACTAGGCAGATTCTTTTTTGCCAGGGAAAAGTAAGCTGGCCACAATACCCAGCGCCAGCACGCCCAGAACCACGTAAAGACTGGTTAACGCCTCGATTTCTATCCCGTGATGCCACAGATGATTACTAGAGTTCAGCGCCAGTTTTGCTGCAACAAAAAACAGCAGGAAGATCACAGATTTTTCCAGATGCACCAGATATTTACGCAGCGCTTCAAGCACGAAATACATCGTACGTAAGCCCAGCACGGCGAACATCATGGCGGAATAAACAATCAGCGGTTCGCGGCTGACGGCAATGACCGCAGGCACGCTGTCAAAAGCAAACATCAGGTCGGAGATTTCCACAACGGCAATACACAGCAACAGCGGCGTCGCGTAGCGTACGCCCTTCTTCACGGTAAAGCTGAAGCCCTGATTTTCCGGTTTCGCCAGTTCAGCTTCGACCTGCTCGCTGCTGACCAGAAAATGCGGCCCCACCAGTTTCGGGAACACCGGGAAAAAGCGGCGCACCAGACGGTTAGCGATGTGATCCGAGTAATCATCATTCTCTTCATCATCGTTGCCAGCACGCATCATCAGAATCGCCGTCCACAAAATGACAACGGCAAACACCATTTCAACCCACGGCCCCAGCGCCAGGAGGCTGGTGCCGATCACCACGAAAATCCCGCGGAAAACGATGGCACCGATAACGCCCCAGTAAAGAATGCGATGACGATAACCATCGGGCACTTTAAACCAGGCAAAAATCGCCATAATCACGAACAGGTTGTCCACGGATAACACCTGCTCCAGCGCGTAACCGGTCAGGAACAGGCTGGCGACTTCTTTGCCATGATGGATATACAAAAAACCGGCAAAGCTGAGAGAAACGGCAATCCAGAAGAGTGTCCAGATTGAAGCGCTTTTCAGGCCAATCGGTTTGTGGCTGCGATGCGCGAAGATATCAATCAGCAGCGCGGCGACGGCCACGACAACAAAAACCACGGTCGTTTCGAATGGGAATCCCAGAGAATCAGACTGCATTACACCTTTCCTAAAATTAAACGAAAGCTAAACGAATCTGCGCATTGTATGCGGTTGCGAAGCGAATGGGTATCAAAGTCGTTGGCAGGTGGCATTTTGTGCCATATTCTCGCGCGTTGAATTAAGGGGAGAAATTGATTCCCTACGCCCGCGAATAATTCACCGTCAGAGAATATCCTTAGGTTGCTATAAATTGATTCAGACGGCTAATTCATTAAAATAGAATTATAATTTTCACAGATAATTGATGCCTTTTTAAATCTCATTGATTCTCAATTCGACTTAATTCCCAGTTCAGATCAAACTATTCCAAAAAAAAACCTGTTTAAAATCGGGGTTTTTTAACATTTCGCTCTTTTCGCTCCATTCAGCTACTTATCACTCGCTGCAAAAGATGTTAAAATTGACCCATATCAATATTGCCAGAGTGACTATCATGATCCCAGAAAAACGTATTATTCGACGTATCCAATCTGGTGGCTGTGCAATCCATTGTCAGGACTGTAGCATCAGCCAGCTTTGTATTCCTTTCACCCTGAACGAGCATGAACTCGATCAGCTGGATAACATCATCGAAAGGAAAAAGCCGATCCAAAAAGGTCAGGCATTGTTTAAAGCCGGTGATGAATTGAAATCCCTTTACGCCATTCGTTCCGGGACCATTAAAAGCTATACCATCACTGAGCAAGGTGACGAACAGATTACCGGTTTCCATCTGGCAGGCGATTTAGTCGGTTTTGATGCCATTGGTGGTTTGCAGCACCCAAGTTTCGCACAAGCTTTGGAAACGTCCATGGTTTGTGAAATCCCGTTTGAGACGCTCGATGACCTCTCCGGGAAAATGCCAAATCTGCGCCAGCAAATGATGCGCCTGATGAGCGGTGAGATCAAAGGCGACCAGGACATGATCCTCCTGTTGTCGAAGAAAAATGCTGAAGAAAGACTGGCGGCGTTTATCTACAACCTCTCCCGCCGTTTCGCACAACGTGGCTTCTCTCAGCGCGAATTCCGCCTGACCATGACCCGTGGTGACATCGGTAACTATCTCGGCCTGACCGTCGAAACCATCAGCCGTCTGCTGGGCCGTTTCCAGAAATCAGAAATGCTGAGTGTTAAAGGCAAATACATTACGATTGAGAATCACGAAATGCTTTCTCAGTTAGCCGGACAGTCTGCCCCCGTTTCTGCCTGACCGTTTTGATTTTCTTCTAATCGATAGGCGTCGGATCATTCAAGGAATAATTTGTTGATCCGACTCAATTTCTCCTCTGTCCGATTGCTTAATCTTGGTTTACTCTGTACTTAATACACTGACCGCCGTTCTCTTACAGGTGTTAAGGAGTCCCCATGGCTAAGTATCAGAATTTACTGGTTGCTATAGACCCCAATCAGGATGACCAACCCGCACTGCGTCGTGCCGTTTATCTTGTGCAACGTAACGGTGGCCGCATTAAAGCCTTCCTGTCCATTTATGACTTTTCATACGAAATGACGACCATGCTTTCGCCTGATGAACGAACCAGCATGCGCCAGAGCGTGATCAGTGAAAGAGAAGAATGGATCAAAGAGCAATGCCACTATTATGTCGATGCTGGCATTCCGATTGATGTCAAAGTCGTCTGGCACAACAAACCTTTTGAAGCGATTATTCAGGAAGTGATTTCCGGAAATCATGATTTGCTTCTGAAAATGGCTCATCAGCATGACCGTCTGGAATCCGTTATTTTCACCCCAACGGACTGGAATTTGCTGCGCAAATGCCCTTGCCCGGTCTGGATGGTGAAAGACCAGCCGTGGCCGGAAGGCGGTAAAGCGGTGGTTGCCGTTAACCTTTCCAGCGAAGAGCCTTATCACGACCCGCTCAACATCAAGCTGGTGAAAGAGACTATCGAACTCGCCAGCCATGTGAATCAGACCGAAGTCCATCTGGTCGGCGCATATCCGGTCACACCCATTAACATCGCTATCGAACTTCCAGATTTTGATCCAAGCGTTTACAACGACGCGATACGCGGTCAGCATCTGATTGCGATGAAAGCTTTACGCCAGAAATTCCAGCTCGATGAAAAATTCACGCACGTGGAAAAAGGTCTGCCGGAAGAAGTCATTCCTGACCTTGCGGAGCATCTGCAAGCGGGTGTTGTTGTGTTGGGGTCTATCGGGCGTACCGGTTTATCTGCGGCGTTTCTGGGCAATACGACAGAACAGGTGATCGACCATCTGAAATGTGATTTGCTTGCCATCAAACCCGATGATTTCGAGTGCCCTATTACGTCGGACGATGACGAAGAAGATGAAGACGAATAACGTCTGAACAAGAGATAAAACAAAGGCCAGTCAACAGACTGGCCTTTTTCATTACTGAATTACCGATGGAAAATTACAGCGCGCGCAGGATTTTCTCTACGCTTTCTTTCGCATCACCAAACAGCATTTGCGTATTTTCTTTAAAGAACAGCGGGTTCTGTACGCCGGCATAACCGGTGTTCATCGAACGTTTGAAAACGATAACGTTCTGCGCTTTCCATACTTCAAGCACCGGCATGCCGGCGATCGGGCTGCGCGGATCTTCCTGCGCGGCCGGGTTCACAGTGTCATTCGCACCGATCACCAGTACCACGTCGGTGTCGCTAAAGTCGTCGTTGATCTCGTCCATTTCCAGCACGATGTCATACGGGACTTTTGCTTCTGCCAGCAGCACGTTCATATGGCCCGGCAAACGCCCGGCAACCGGGTGAATACCAAAACGTACTTTGATACCTTTCGCACGCAGTTTCGCCGTGATGTCGTGAACAGGGTATTGCGCCTGTGCCACCGCCATGCCGTAGCCCGGGGTGATGATCACTGAGCTGGCGTTTTTCAGCATGTCGGCCACTTCCTCGGCTGACGCTTCATGGTATTCACCCATTTCTTCCGCATCACCGGTCGAAGAACCGTCAGTACCAAAACCCCCGGCAATCACGCTGATGAACGAACGGTTCATCGCTTTACACATGATGTAGGACAGAATCGCACCGGAGGAACCCACCAGCGCACCGGTGACGATCAGCAGGTCATTGCTCAGCATGAAACCTGCAGCCGCCGCGGCCCAACCGGAATAAGAGTTCAGCATGGAAACCACCACCGGCATATCCGCACCGCCAATGGAGGAAACCAGATGCCAGCCGAACGCCAGCGCAATCACGGTCATGATCAACAGCGCAAGCACCTGCAGGCCGACGCTATCGGTACGGACAAACGTCACCATCAGCAGGAAAGAAACAACCAGCGCCGCCAGATTCAGCTTGTGACGATGTGGCAGTGCGAGCGGTTTGGAAGAGAAAATCCCGCGCAGTTTGCCAAACGCCACAATCGAACCGGTGAAGGTAACCGCACCGATGAAGATGCCGAGGAATACTTCGGTCAGATGGATGTTTTCCATCACGCCTTCCATCGGTACAGCGCCGTGGTCCAGATAGCTGTTAAAGCCCACCAGAACCGCCGCCAGCCCCACGAAGCTGTGCAGGATAGCCACCAGTTCAGGCATTTCGGTCATTTCGACTTTACGCGCCAGATAAACACCGATTGCACCGCCGATCACCATCGCGACGATGATCCAGCCCACGTTACCGGAGTCAGGCCCCAGAATGGTCGCGATTAATGCAATGGCCATCCCCGTGACGCCGAAAATGTTACCCTGCTTAGACGTTTCATGTTTTGACAGCCCTGCAAGGCTGCAAATAAACAGAATAGCGGCAACAATATATGCTGCTGTAACTAAACCCCCAGACATATGTTACCCCTTAGTTCTTGCGAAACATCTTCAGCATGCGCTGAGTGACGGTGAATCCGCCGAAAATATTGATACTGGCAATCAGAACGGCAATAAAGGACAGGAAACTGACCCAACCGCCATGACCGATTTGCAGCACGGCACCCACCACGATGATCCCTGAAATGGCGTTAGTGACCGACATTAACGGGGTATGCAATGCATGACTGACATTCCAGACCACGTAATAACCGACCACGCAGGACAGCGCGAAAACGGTAAAGTGGGACAGGAATTCTTTCGGAGCAACATTGGCCAGCCAGCCAAACAGCACGATGGCGACGGCCATGATGATGAATTTGGTCCACGGGTTAGCCGGTTTAGCTTCTGCTTTTACTACAGGTTCAGCGGCTTTCGCAGCTTGTGGCTGGGCAGAAACCTGAATCGGTGGCGCAGGCCAGGTGACTTCGCCGGTTTTCACCACGGTCACGCCGCGCACAACGGTATCTTCGAAATCAATTTCGATTTCGCCGTTTTTCTCTTTGCACAGCAGTTTCAGCAGGTTAACCAGGTTGGTGCCGTACAGTTGCGAAGACTGTGTTGGCAGGCGGCTTGGCAGATCGGTGTAACCGATGATCTTCACACCGTTTTCGGTCGTGGTGATTTTGTCGGCAACGGTCAGTTCACAGTTACCGCCGGTTTGTGCTGCCAGATCGACAATCACGCTGCCCGGTTTCATGGACGCGACCATTTCTTTGGTGATGAGCTTCGGCGCCGGACGCCCCGGGATCAGCGCGGTAGTCACGATGATATCCACTTCTTCCGCCTGAGCCGCAAACAGCGCCATTTCCGCTTTGATGAACGCTTCGGACATCACTTTCGCGTAGCCGTCACCGCTGCCCGCTTCTTCTTCGAAGTCCAGTTCCAGGAACTCCGCGCCCATACTTTGTACCTGCTCCTTAACTTCAGGGCGGGTATCAAACGCACGAACGATGGCACCGAGGCTGCCTGCTGCACCGATGGCAGCAAGACCAGCCACACCGGCACCGATAATCATGACTTTTGCAGGCGGGACTTTACCGGCGGCGGTGATTTGCCCGGTGAAGAATCGGCCAAATTCATGCGCAGCTTCAACAATCGCACGGTAACCGGCGATGTTAGCCATCGAGCTCAGGGCATCCAGAGATTGCGCGCGGGAAATACGTGGCACAGAATCCATTGCCATCGCCGTCACCTGACGGTCGGCCAATTTTTGGATCAGTTCAGGATTTTGCGCAGGCCAGATAAAGCTGACCAGCGTGGTTCCTGCCTGTAATTTGTCAATTTCATCGTTTTCAGGCGCATTGACCTTCAAAACGATATCTGATTGCCATACATCATCGCCAGTGACGACCGAGGCCCCCGCTTCTTCATACGCGGAATCTTCAAAGCTGGCTAACTTACCGGCACCCTGTTCGATAGCCACCGTGAAGCCGAGTTTGAGCAACTGTTCCACCGTCTTCGGCGTGGCTGCAACCCTGGCTTCATTGGTCAACCGCTCTTTTGGTACACCAATACGCATAGTATTCCCTTCACCCTTTTCATTGATGATTTGTGTCATCGACATAACAATTCAATTACCAGCCTGTCGGTTATATTAACGACCGAAAATCTGTTTTTGCAGGCTGGGTATAACCTACTGAATATCTAATCAATAATCTACGTATCGCAGCGATAGTCAGGCAATTAATAATAAAAAAACTGATAGGGCTCGCAAACCTGCTGCAAACCGTGAGAAACAGGCCTTCATTTCACCTGAGAATCCTATTTATACCGGATCAATCACTCAGGTAAGTCTCACTTTACCCCGCCCGGCGCGGGCATAAAAGTTAGAAAATAGTGAATAATTAACATTTATTTCACTACTTGGTTTATTCATCAAACTTATATAAGTTAGAGGCAGTAAAAAAAGAGGTGTGATATCTCGATACCGCTCGCATTATTGCCATAAATTGCTGAGACACTCAGCATTGTTACATGCAATAATCGGCCGCTAACCTGTTACACATCAAGAATTCAGCACGTTTCAACATTACAGCGCAAGGTGAAAGGATTTTTTATGAAGCTGACAAAAACGATCATCGCATCGGCCCTGTTTTCTATTTCTGCGCTGTCCGCAGCACATGCCGCGCAGGAAATTAGCCCGCAGAAAGCAGCCGCCATCAAGCCTTTTGATCGCATTGTTATTACCGGGCGATTTAACACGCTGGGCGACGCGTCTGACGCCGTTTCCCGCCGTGCCGATACGCTGGGTGCAGATTATTTTTATATTCAAGATACCAATACCACTAACAATAGCGGTAACTGGCGCGTAGTTGCAGATATCTATAAAAAAGATGCGCCTGAAGTCAGCAATGACCCGCACTACCGCGTGATTAACGGCGTTGTAGAGCTTCCGAAAGACGTCGCTTACGGCCTTGAGCCTTTTGATACCGTGACTGTCAGCGGTTTCTTCCGCAGCCAGCCAGACGTGAATGATGCTATTACTCAGGCCGCGAAACAGAAAGGGGCTTACTCCTTCTTCATCGTGCGCCAGATTGATGCCAACAGCGGAGGCAACCAGTACATCACTGCGTTCATTTATAAGAAAGATGCCCCTAAACGCGTTGTTCAGTCTCCGGATGCCATTCCTGCTGATTCCGAAGCCGGTAAAGCGGCGCTGGCGGCAGGCGGTGCAGAAGCGAAGAAAGTTGAAATTCCGGGCGTGGCCTCTTCCGGCAGCCCAAGCCGTTCCGTAGGCCGTTTCTTCGAAACGCAGTCTTCTACCGGTCAGCGTTACACTGTCACGGCAACTAACGGGGCTAAGATTCAGGAAGTGAACGACGTCACCGCAGCTCAGATGGTTCCGTTTGATTCCACGACTTTCACCGGTCACTTCAACAGCACCACCGACGTTTCTCAGGAAGTGGCGAACCGTGCTGCGGCGAAAGGCGCCAAGTTCTACCACATTACCCGTCAGTGGCAGAACAAAAGCGGCGGCAACCTGACCGTGAGCGCAGACTTCTTCAAATAAGTCTGACTATCGCTAAAATACAAAAGGCAGCCTTTCAAAGCTGCCTTTTTACTTTCTGCAATTCACGTCTCTGCGTGGTTCTCTGCGTACGTTATTTTCCCCAGGTTCTTTCCAGAACGTTAACCCAGTTTTTATAGCAAATCTTCTCCAGCAGCGCCTGCCCGTAACCCGCTTCACGCAGCGCATTCACCAGCACCGGCAAACCGCGCACATCAGACAAGAACGGTGCCATTGACGCACCGTCAAAATCCGAACCAAAGCCCACGTTGTCTTCGCCCAGATGTTCCACCAGATAATCCACGTGGCGCACCATAATGCCGGTGCCGGTATCGTCGCTTCTTTTACCGTCTTCACGCAGGAACGGCACGGCAAAGTTCAGCCCGACGAAACCGTTGCTCTCTTTGATGGCGGCCAGCTGTTTGTCGGTCAGATTGCGTGACTGCGGGCAAATGCTGAACGCATTGGAATGGCTGGCGACCAGCGGCGCATCACTCAGCCCGGCAATTTCCCAGAAGCCTTTTTCATTGAGGTGCGACAGATCAATCATGATGCGTTTCTGATTACAGGCCTTCACCAACCGGACGCCCGCTTCCGTCAGCCCCGGACCGGTATCCGGCGAGGTTTGATATTTGAACGGGACGCCGTAACCGAAGATGTTCGGACGGCTCCAGACTGGCCCCAGCGAACGCAACCCCATGCTGTAAAGCACATCCAGATTATATAAATCCTCATCTATCGCTTCAGCTCCTTCAATATGCATAACCACAGCTAATGCATGGTTATCTATTGACTGACGAATTTCCTGCGCCGAGCGGCAAATTTTCACCTTTCCTTGCGACTGTTCTTCAATTCTGAGCAAAAACGCCATCATGCCAAATGTGACATCGCGTGCAAAATCGAAAGAAGGTGTCGGAGAAAAATCAGGATGTTTTTGAGTACCTTCCGCAAGGAATCGCGTGTCGACTGAGCGATCAGGCACGCTATTTGCTTGATCAATATCTGGAGTGGGTACCCACGCGGCAAACAGCCCGCCGGCAAAGCCCGCTTCACGACAGCGCGGCAGGTCTAATTGTCCGCTGGCGGGTCCCTGAAGGAATGCGCGTTCAGGATTTTGACGATGTTCTTTCCAAAGCTGTAGCAAAACATCGTTATGTCCATCAAATACTGGCATTAATTCTTCAGTTCCGTGCGCTACGTTATTCATAAAAAAGGTCTACCTTTGATTAAGCATGACTAAGACAACGGAGATTTGCTCAGACGAAGTGCATCATCTGCGAACGATTGCACCAACGAAGAACAAACACAGTACGCTTCAGATTAGTTTTTTCGATACGAAACGTCGACAGGTGCAAAGCAACGTTTTTTCATTTAAGCCAGTTGCCTGAGTTTAAGTCAAGGGTCTGACAACGTAATTTTTAATTTTACTTTTATATATCAACACGATGGGAGTAGTTATGGTTACCAGGCGTCAATTTGTTACCGGTTTTTCTGCAATACCTGTGCTGTCATACCTTAAATTTGATTCCGTGTTTGCGGCCACGCCCGCCTCGATTCTGGTGATGGCGATCCAACTCGACATCATTACCAGCCTTGACCCGCATGAAAGCTTCGAGTCCGTGGGCAGCGAAATTACCGGCAATATGTATCAGCAACTGGTGAAACCCAAGCTGGCCTCCCCTGATGAAATCGAAGGCGATCTGGCCCTGTCATGGACCGCTTCCGACGATAAAAAAACCTTTACCTTCAAACTGGATCCGAAAGCCAAATGGGCCGACGGCAAACCGGTTACCGCTGAAGATGCCGCGTTCTCCCTGCAACGCGTAGTCAAACTCGACAAGAGCCCGGCGTATATCATCAACCAGTTTGGCTATACCAAAGACAACGTCGACAGTATGATCACCGCCACTGACGCCGAAACTCTGGTGATCAAAACCGCTGAACCGGCTTCCGAATCTTTCCTCTTATATTGCCTGACCGCCAACGTCGGCAGCATCGTGCAGAAATCCGCCTGTCTGGCGAATCAGGCCGGTGAGGATTTGGGTAACGCCTGGCTGAAGAAAAACAGCGCCGGTTCCGGGGCCTTCAAACTGCGTGACTGGAAAGTCAGTGAATCCGTCATTCTCGAAAGCAACAAGAACAACCCGCACGCGGGCAAAATCCAGCGCATCATCATGCGCCACATTATCGACCCGTCTGCCCAGCTGCTGATGTTGCAAAAAGGCGATATCGATATCGCACGTAACCTGACCACCGAACAGCTGCGTCCGCTGTTGAAAGACAAAAACTTCACGCTGGTTCAGAAAGGAATTGCCGGAACATTCATGCTTTCCGCCAATACCGCGCACCCGAATCTGGCGAAACCGCAGGTCTGGCAGGCGATCAAATGGGCGATCGATTACGAAAACATTCAGCAGCATATCGTGCCGCTGACGCACAAAATCCATCAGAGCTTCCTGCCTGAAGGTTTCCCGGCGGCGGTGAACACCATCATGTACAAACGCGACGTGGCGAAATCCAAAGCGCTGCTGGCCGAAGCCGGTTTCCCGAACGGGTTTGAAATCACGCTCGATCATTATTCCGCGTCCCCTTCTTCTGACATCGTGCAGGCATTGCAATCTAACCTCGCCGAAGTCGGGATTAAAGTGACGCTGCTCGCGGCAGAAAGCCGTCAGGTACTGACCAAAATGCGTGCGCGTCAGCAACAACTGGCGATGACCCAATGGGGTGCGGACTACTTTGACCCGAACTCTAACGCCGAAGCCTTTTGCAGCAACCCGGATAACACCGATGCCGCGAAAAGCCGCACGCTGGCGTGGCGTTGCAGCTGGCAGGATAAATCAATCTCTGACCTCAGCACTCAGGCGCTGAAAGAATCAGATCCCGCCACCCGCATCAAACTCTACGAAGAGTTGCAGACCAAACATATGGAAAACAGCCCGTTTGCCATCATGCTGCAACCGACCATGACCGCCGCCTGCCGTAACGTGATTTCCGGTGTGGTATTGACTGTAATGAGCACCAGCCCATACGAGAAGGTTGTTAAAGCGTGAGCAAGAGACTCAATGGATTTCTGAGTACCTGCATCAGCGTTTGTCTTACTTTGTTTGGTCTGTCGGTGGTGACTTTCTTTATCGGTCGCGTCATGCCGACGGACCCGGTTCTGGCTGCGGTGGGCGACAATGCACCGCAGGCAGTCGTCGAACGGGTTCGTCATGAAATGGGGCTGGATCAGCCCCTCTGGATGCAGTTCTTTCATTACATCAGTCAGGTCTTTCACGGTGATTTAGGCCGGTCTGCCCTGACGTCCAATCTGGTCACCACGGATATCGCGCGTTTCTTCCCGGCCACGCTGGAACTGGCCACGGCGGCGATTATTATTGCGGCTATCGTCGGCATTCCGCTGGGCGTTTGGGCGGCAACGCGTCAGGGAAGCTGGATTGACCAGACCATCCGCGTGGTGTGTCTGGCCGGTCACTCCCTGCCGGTGTTTGTGCTCGCGCTGCTCAGCCTGCTGATTTTCTACTCCGCGTTAGGCATCGCGCCCGGCCCGGGCCGTCAGGACATCATCTATCAGGACATGATCCCGCAGGTCACCGGTTTACTGACGGTCGATTCGCTGATCGCCGGGGATATGGGGGCATTTTGGGATGCGCTGGCGCACATGGCTCAGCCGGTTCTGATCCTCGCCTATTTCAGCATGGCCTACATCACGCGTATGACCCGCACTTTCATGCTCAACGCGCTCGGCGGCGAATATGTCATCACCGCGCGCGCCAAAGGGTTGTCAGCACAGCGTGTCATCTGGAAACACGCGTTTCCGACCGTGGGCGTACAGCTGATTACGGTTCTGGCCCTGACTTACGCCGGTTTACTCGAGGGCGCCGTGGTCACGGAAAACGTCTTCTCGTGGCCGGGCCTCGGGCAATATCTCACCGTGTCATTAATGAACGCCGACATGAACCCGGTCATCGGCTCCACCTTGCTGATTGGCGCCATTTACGTGCTGCTTAACCTGCTGGCCGACCTTCTCTACCGACTATTGGATCCCCGCGTAACATGAGCATTTTACCTGTCACATCGCAACCCCGCGCAGGCAGCCGCGCCTGGCTGCTGGCGGATACGCCTAACACCCGCACGCAAGCGGTCTGGGGGCGCAGATACCGTATCTGGCTTGGCCTGCGCAAAAATCCACTGGCGATCACCGGCCTGTTTACCGTGCTGGTGGTTCTGCTGATTTCAATCTGTGCGCCGTGGCTGACCAGCTATGATCCGGGAACGCAGGATCTGGCGCACCGTCTGGCGAAACCGTCGTCCCTGCACTGGCTCGGCACCGATGAACTGGGCCGCGACACGCTGAGCCGCATTTTGTACGGCGGACGCATCACGCTCGGCATGGTGATTATCGTCGTGGCAATTGTCGCGCCGGTTGGCCTGCTGATAGGCTGCGTCGCGGGTTACGCCGGAGGATTGCTGGATCGCATTCTGATGCGCATCACTGACATCTTTCTGGCCTTCCCGCGTCTGATTCTGGCGCTGGCTTTCGTGGCGGCGCTTAAGCCCGGCATCGAAAGCGCCATTCTTGCCATCGCCCTCACCGCCTGGCCGCCGTATGCCCGTCTGGCGCGCGCCGAAACCATGCAGGTGCGCGGCACGGATTACATTGCCGCCTGCCGTCTGACCGGCGCAACGCCCGCCCGCATTGTACTTCGTCACATCATGCCGCTGTGCGTGCCAAGTCTGGTCGTGCGCATTACGCTGGACATGAGTTCGATCATTATCACCGCCGCCAGCCTCGGATTTTTGGGCATGGGCGCACAACCGCCGTCGCCGGAATGGGGCGCGATGATTGCGACCGCACGCCGTTTCCTGTTCAGCGAATGGTGGGTGCCACTGATCCCGGCGATTGCCATTTTCGTGACTTCTCTGGCGTTTAACTTCCTCGGCGACGGGCTGCGTGACGTCCTCGATCCTAAGGAGAAATGATGCTGGTTGATATCAAAGATCTGCATATTACCTTCCAGACCAACAGCGGAAGTTTTGATGCTGTTCGCGGCGTTTCGCTTTCTCTGGGCAAGGAAAAGTTCGGTATCGTGGGCGAAAGCGGTTCGGGGAAATCCCTGACCGCGCGCTGTCTGATGAACCTGTTGCCGTCCAGCGCGAAATGCCGCGCGGAAACACTCTCTTTCGACGGCATTGATCTGCGTAATGCCAGTGAAAAACAGATGCGCCAGATACGCGGAAAGCGCGTCGGCTTTATCCTTCAGGATCCGAAATACTCGCTCAATCCGGTGATGCCGGTTGGCAAACAGGTGGCAGAAGCGTGGCAGACACACAAGGGTGGCTCGAACAAACAGGCGATGAATGCTGCCATTGAACTGCTCGATCAGGTGAAAATCCGTGAGCCGCATAAAGTGGCACAACGTTACGCGCATGAAATCTCCGGCGGTATGGGCCAGCGCGTCATGATTGCCATGATGCTGGCACCGGATCCTGAACTGATGATTGCCGACGAACCCACCAGCGCGCTCGATGCCACCGTTCAGGCAGAAATTCTGCGTTTGCTGGATGACCTGGTGTCCAGCCGCGGAATGGGCCTGATTCTGATCAGCCACGATTTGCCGCTGGTCTCCAAATTCTGCGACCGCGTGGCGGTGATGTACGCGGGGCGCATCGTCGAAACGTTACAGGCCGGTGATTTGCTGAAAGCCCAACATCCTTACACGCGCGGGTTGCTGGAATGCCTGCCGTCGCTGAAACATCCGCGTGACAGACTGCCGGTGCTGGTGCGTGATGAAGCCTGGAAAACCTCATGACAGTAGAATCCCCTTCTTTAGATAACAGCAAAATCATCCTCAATAACCTGCGCATTGCGTTCGGCGATACGGAAGTGGTCAAAGGCGTCAGCTTCAGCGTGGCACCCGGCGAATGCTTTGGCATTGTCGGCGAAAGCGGCTCGGGTAAATCCACGATTTTACGCGCACTGGCCGGGCTGAACCGGTCGTGGTCGGGTGAAATGGTGATTGGCGGCGAAGACCAGATGCCGGTGCGGCAGAAGCGATTTTTCCGCCGTGTGCAGATGGTTTTTCAGGATCCGTACGGCTCGCTGCATCCGCGTCAGACCATCGACCGCATTCTGAGTGAACCGCTGATCGTTCACGGTTTCCTGAATATCGAAAAGCGCATTACCGACGCTCTGGCTGAAGTCGGGCTGCCGCAGGCGGTGCGTTTTCGCTTCCCGCACCAGCTTTCCGGCGGACAGCGCCAGCGTGTGGCGATTGCGCGGGCGATGATTTCAGAACCGGAAATCCTGCTGCTTGATGAACCTACGTCGGCGCTGGACGTTTCGGTTCAGGCCGAAATTCTGAACCTGCTGAGCGATCTGCGTGAGCGCCGGAAACTGACCTATATTCTGGTCAGCCACAATCTGGCCGTCGTAGCGCATCTTTGCACCAGCATCGGCGTCATGATTGGTGGTGAAATGGTCGAGCTTCTGAGTGCAGACGATTTGCGGACAGGCAACGTCACCCATCCGCACACAGCAGAGTTAAGATCGTTAAGTCTCAGTTTAGAGGAGCCCGAATAGCCCCGGCGGCGGATTCGGTTTTCACGGGCAGTCCGGGCTGCCCGTCTTATTCACTGATAGACAATTAAGGAGATGTTAATGACATCCACCGCACAGTCTGCTTTACAGTGGCAGGCGGCTGAAACGACAGCAAAACGCATCACTGAAAAATGGAATAAACCCGGTGAACCGGGTGGCGCAATCACCCTTTTTGACAGCAAAACGCTGCGCGCTTACGCCACCGGCGGCCTGTCGAATCTGACGACCACCGAACCTTTCAGCGTTGATTCCGTTGTGCGTTATGCCTCCGTCACCAAACATATTTTTGCCGCTCTCGCACTGCTTCGCAGTGATGCAGGACTTTCCCTCAGCGATACCCTCGGCCAGTATTTACCCCAGCTAAAAGCCCCGATGGCACAAGTGACGATAGGTCAGGCGCTGGACATGACCGGCGGTTTGCCGGACGTGCGCGAAACCTTATCGCTGCTGGGCGTATCGGTCTATAACGTCAGCGAAGCCGGGGCGATCATGGATTTTCTGGCGCAGGACGGCGCGCTGAATTTCCCGGCGGGTACCGAGATTTCTTACAGTAATACCGGCTACCGGCTGGTGGAGGAGATCCTGAAACAAAAAGGCATTCTGTTCGAAGACCTGCTGCAAAAGCATATCGCGCAACCGCTGGACATTGCTTTCCACGCGCCGGAAACCTGGTTTGATATCGTCCACGGGCTGGTGCCAGGCTACTGGCAGGATGCGACCGGCTGGAAAACCGCCGTCGCAGGTCTGCATCTTTCTGCGTCCGGCAGTCTGACCGGCAGCGTGCGCTCGCTGAGCGTCTGGCTGCAAAGCTTACTCAGCAATACCGGCCCCGGCGCAGGCGTACTGAAAACCCTCACGCAACAACGTTATCTGCACGGCGATATTCCGTCGGCTTACGGTCTGGGCACCACGTCTTCACAAATCGGTGAACATACGGTTTACGGCCACGGCGGCTCGCATGCCGGCTACAAAACCTATTTCCTGTTGCATCCGGAGCTGGACGCCGGCGTGGCGCTGGTTTCCAACCGTGAAGACACCACCGCGTACACTCACGCACTGGAAGTCATGTCCGCTCTGCTCGCCGCGCCATTACCACCGCGCAGCAACGCGCTGCCGGACGGTCTTTACGCCAGCACCGCCGAGCCGTACTGGCTGAAAGTCAGCAACGGTACCGCCAGCTATCTCGGTTCCGCCGACAACTTATATCAGGGCGCAGATGCAGAAGAAGCCATTACGCTTTCCGCACACATGCCGATGCGTTTGCGCTGGGACGGCAAAGCAATTCAGGGAGAAATCGGCCATGCATCGCGGTATTTCACGCCAGTCGTACCCAATGATTGCCTGAAAATGGTTCAGGGGCGCTGGTACCATCCCGAATCCAAAGCCGCATTTGATATCGAAGGCGATCAGCTCAGGATTGGCGTCGGCACTTTACGCGCCTGCGGGCAACTGACGTCGCTCGGCGCAGGGCGTCTGCTGGTCGAACTCCCCGACGGGCCGTGGAAGAAAAACTTCTGCCTCTACTTCCAGGGTTACAGCGTCCGGCTGGTATCAAACCGCAGCCGTGTACTGAATTTCCGTCGTGACGAATGCCGTATCAGCTGGCCGACGACGAAATAAACCGGCCACATCCGCCGCCCCGCGTTAACCGGTTATTCCGGGTCAATGCGGGGTGGCGACAAGTTCGGTGAATGATTTCCCCCCGAAGTTGACCTCACTTAAAACCTGCAAAAATACCTGTTCCTGACGGGAAAACCCGTGCTGACGCCCAATTGAAAATTCGCTCAAAATCTGGACGCAAAATTAACCTTTATTTACCTGTGGTTAATTAACAAGGCTGAAACGTTGTTTGCGGGATCCGTTTGTTACGCACCGCCCCCGGCGCACCGGATGCCAGCGGACGGCGTCGCCCCCAACCGATCCCCGGTTCTGAATTTTTGCTTGAGGCCGATGCCATTATCATGGCGTTCGGATTCCAGCCGCACGCCATGCCGTGGCTGAACGAACTGGCCGTTGAGCGTGATTCGGCCGGGCGTCTGGTCACGTCGCACGCGGGAGCTTTCCCGTACCAGACCAGCCATCCGCAGATTTTTGCCGGAGGCGATGCGGTGCGCGGCGCGGATCTTGTGGTGACCGCAATGGACGACGGACGTCAGGCGGCAAGCAGTATTATCGCCTGGCTGGAAAACCGCGATCGCGCCATTGCGGGGCTCTCACCGGAAGGCAGCCTGTTTCCCATGACGCACTGAAATCTCGCGCATATGCCATCACAAAAAACCTCTTTAACGGGAGGTGTTTTTGTTAATTGGATCACACTTTGTTAATACAAACGGATCACTTGGTACATAACAGCACAAAATGCTCAACCCTTATGCTGCAAGGCTTGCAAGCCCGATTTGGTGAAAATACCCCCACAAACCCCCTGTAAGAATTAGTTGCCAGCCGCAACCGTCACTTCTGCTATTTTGTTAATTGAATTAACATCCACGAAACAAAAAGCAATAACACTTTCTTCGTTGTGGCATTAAGAAGCATCGATAAATGCTCAGCCCGACAACGTTATTGGCTTTTAACTTATTTATTTTCAGCGTTTTTATTTCAAAACACTTTCAAGGCAATGTTGTTGCTACTGTTACAAGGGATGAGTCTATGTCTGTAAAAAAACACACCGCTAAAACACTACTTTGTGTCTCCTCACTGCTGTTCTCTGCCACATCCGCCTTCGCTGCCGGGCATCCCCAGCTCGATAATGCCCAGGCAGCCAAAGTGATCGACAGCGTGAAATCCACGCTGGCCGAACAGCATAGCACCGGCTGCGTGGCCGTTGTTGACGCATCTGGTTCATTACTGGCATTCCAGCGCCTCGACGGTTCTCCGGCCGGTTGTGTCGATGCGTCAATCGGTAAAGCCCGCACCTCTGCGCTGTATCACGCGCCGTCGCTGAAATTCATGCAGCGTCTGGCCGGTGGCGAAACCACGGTGCTGGCGATCCCGCACGCGGTTGCGCTGGGCGGCGGGTTCCCGCTGACCCTGAACGGCGAAGTGGTTGGCGCCGTGGGCGTCAGCACACCGAAGCAGGATATTGATAACCAGTCTTCTGAAAAAGCGGCCGGCGTCCTGAAATAACAGGCACTTTTCTACAATCCTTCTTGTTGACGGTCACGCCCGTGGCCGTTTCAGAACGTATACGGAATTTCAGCATGATCAATCTCTCTCGTCGCCGGATGGTTCTCGGCACCGCGGGCGTGCTGGCTGCGGGGTTTGGCAGCCAGCTGCTTGGCGGTGGCGTATTTGCCACACTGGCGCATGCCGCACCACCACTGGCTTCAGCCATCACCATGCCCGCCGGGTTTATGACGCTGTCAAAACAGCTGACCGGCATGGCGTCGCTCGAACCGCATCTCGGCCAGGCACTCTACAGCTGGCTGCATGATAAGCAACTTGATGCCCAGCTCGACGCCCTTTCCGCGCTGCTCACCGCACATGACGGCGTGGTCGGCGATGACCTGCATCAGCTGCTGGCACAACAACCCGCGGAACTGGCGCAGCTCTATCAGCAACTGGTCAGCGGCTGGTACCTCGGCGTGGTCGGCCAGCCCGGCAGCCAGAAATGCATCGGATTCGAAAACATCGTCAGCTATCAGCTGCTGAAAAATAACCTGCTGCCGCCAAGCTACGCGCCGGGTGAGCCGAATTTCTGGGTTAACAAACCTGCCACAACGCAAAAAAATTCCCCGGAGGTCACTCATGGCTGATGCGCTGAATGCTGACGTCGTCGTCATTGGTGCCGGTATCGCCGGTTCTCTTGCCGCGCTGAAAATGGTGAAAGCCGGTGTTTCCGTGCTGATGCTGGATTCCGGCCCGGTGATCAAACGTGACGAAGCAGTCGAACTGTTTCGTCAGTCGCCGCTGAAAGGCGATTTTACTGAACCCTATCCGCCAAAACCCTGGGCTCCGCAACCCAAATTCCAGCCAAAAGATAACAACTATCTGATCCAGAAAGGTCCGGATCTGTATGCCGCGCAATACCTGCGCGGCGTCGGTGGCACTACCTGGCACTGGGCGGGACAGGCATTCCGTTTGCTGCCAAACGACATGAAAATCAAAACGCTGTACGGCATCGGACGCGACTGGCCCATCAGTTATGAAGAGCTGGAACCGTACTACACCGAAGCCGAAATACAGATGGGCGTTTCCGGTGACGATGCGCTGGATTCCCCGCGTTCGCAGCCGTATCCGCTGCCGGGCATTCCGCTGCCTTACGGCTTTGACCGCATCAGCAAACGTATTGCCAAACTGGGTTATGTGTTGGGCATCGGCCCGCAGGCGCGCAACAGTATTCCTTACGATGGCCGCCCTGCCTGCTGCGGCAACAATAACTGCATGCCGGTCTGCCCGATTGATGCGCAATACCACGGCGGCATTTCCGCCCGTAAAGCCATCGAAGCCGGTGTCCGCGTGATTGCCAATGCTGTGGTGTACAAGATTGAAGCCAGCGACAGCGGCGAGATTGTTGCCGTGCATTATCTCGACGCCGACAAAGTCACGCACAAAGTCACCGGTAAGCGTTTCGTCCTGACCGCCAACGGCATCGAAAGCCCGAAACTGCTGCTGATGTCCACCAGTGATAAATACCCAGATGGCATCGCCAACAGTTCCGGCATGGTCGGCCGTAACCTGATGGATCACCCCGGCACCTCGGTAGAGTTCTATGCCGATGAACCGGTGTATTTCGGCCGCGGCCCGATGCGTCCGGGCAGTATCAATAACCTGCGCGACGGTGAATTCCGCAGCGACCGATCCGCGTTACGTATCGACGTCGCCAATACGTCTCCGGTGCGTTATCTCACGGAACGGCTGGTGCGTCAGGGCTATTACGGCAAAGCGCTGAACGACAAACTGGCGTTCCAGTCCGAGCGTTTTATCCAGTTGAAATGCCTGCTGGAAATGCTGCCGGAGCCGGAAAACCGCGTGGTGCTGAGTAAAACTGAGAAAGACGAATGGGGCATTCCGCGTCTGGAAGTCCACTACAAATTCCCGGAATACGTACATCGCGGCTATGACCAGTCAATGCTCGATTTCCAGAAGATCGTCAAAGAGATGGGCGGCACCGAAGTGGTGTACAGCAAGCGTGGCGTTTACGACAACAACCAGCACATCACCGGCACCATGATTATGGGCAGCGATCCGAAGGATTCCGTGGTGGATGGTGACTGTCGTACGCATGACCACCCGAACCTGTTCATTGCCGGTACCGGCATTATGCCGTCGGCCTCCACGGTGAACTCCACGCTGTCCGGTACAGCACTGGCATTACGCATGGCAGACACGGTGCTGAAAAGCCTGGCCTGATTGATTTTCTGAGGACTGAGCAATGAAAATGAAATTCATGCTGGCGATGCTGCCGTTAGTGGCAGCGACCAGCGCCTGGGCGGATGACGCCTCCGGTAATGCAGAACTTATCAAACGCGGCGAATATCTGGCGACTGCCGGTGACTGCACCGCGTGTCATACGGCACCGGGTGCGGATAAAACCGCGAAATTTGGCGGCGGTTACCCGCTGGCCTCGCCGTTCGGGGTGATTTACGGCACCAATATTTCCTCCGATAAAGAATTTGGTATCGGCAGCTGGTCGGATGATGAGTTCGTGCGTGCGGTGCGGGAAGGTGTCGGCAAAAACGGACAACAGCTGTATCCGGCGATGCCGTATGACTCTTTCACTAAGATGAGACGCGACGACGTGCTGGCGGTGAAAGCTTATCTGATGTCGCTGCCCGCGGTGCATTCCGCCGGGCCGCAAACCGATTTGTCTTTCCCGTTCAATCAGCGCTGGGGCATGCGCGTGTGGAAGTTATTTAACTTCGATAAAGGCGAGCTGAAAAACGATCCATCCAAATCTGCGGACTGGAACCGTGGCGCTTATCTGGTGGAAGCGCTTGAACACTGCGGCACCTGCCACACGCCGCGCACGCTGACCATGGGCATGGACACCGACAAAGCGTTTTCCGGCGGTGATTTAGGTTCCTGGGTGGCGTTTAACATCACACCGGACAAAAACGCCGGGATCGGCACCTGGTCGCAACAGGAACTGGTGACGTACCTGAAAACCGGTTTTGTGGCCGGGAAAGCGTCAGCGTCCGGTGCGATGGGTGAAGCTATCGAGCACAGCCTGCAACATCTGTCTGACAGCGACCTGAACGCGATCGCGACCTATATCCGTTCCGTACCGGCTGTTGGTGACGACAAGCAGACCAAACCGCGCGATGCCTGGGGCCAACAGAATCAGGATGTGTATCCTCTGCGCGCCGAAGGCCAGACGGTGAATGAATCCGCCGCCGCGCTGTTTAACGCCAGCTGCGCAGCCTGTCACGGTAAAGGCGGCGCGGGCAGCGGAGAAGGATTCCACGCCTATCCGTCGCTGTTCAGCCACACCAGCACCGGTTCATATGACAGCCGGAATCAGGTTTCGGTGATCTTAAACGGCGTCCAGCGCCATATGGATAAAGGCGAAATCATGATGCCTTCGTTCGCTAACCAGCTGAATGATGAGCAGATTGCGACGCTGAGCAACTATGTCAGTACGCAGTTTGGGGATCCGGCAGGCGCAACGGTGACGGCGAAAGACGTGGCGAAAATGCGTAAAGACGCGGATCTGACCTATCCGCCAAAAATTGAAGAAGGCACGCAGAAGTAGCGGTAAACAGGGAGCCGTAAAGGCTCCTTTTTACATTCTTTGCGGATGGCGTTTAGCGCCGAGCGCGGCCAGCGTCAGAATTGAACTGGCTACAACGCAGTTTTTCCCTTTCCGTTTCGCTTCGTATAACGAAAAATCGGCCAGTTTCAGCGATTTACGGATAATCATGCCGGGTAAATATAGCGATACCCCCAGTGACACTGTCACTCTCAGCGTGCGGCCATCTTCGAGGATAATCACGCAATCCTCCACTTCCTTGCGGATACGTTCTGCAATCGCCAGTAATGTGGCGGGATCATACGCTGACGTCATCACCAGAAACTCCTCGCCGCCGTAACGCCCGGCAAAATCCTCGTTGCGCGTCAGGTGACGTAATAATCGTCCTACCTCAATTAATACACGATCGCCCACCAGATGGCCTAGCGTGTCATTTACACGTTTGAAGTTATCAATATCCAGCAGAATTAACCCGCAGGCTTCGCGCTGAATTTGCCGCTGAGCCAGCCAGTAATCCAGACTGGCGCGGTTATTGATTTGCGTCAGCTCATCGGTTGCGGCCTTCACGCGGATGGTGAAGACTTTATTCATGTAGATTTCTTTATAATTCAGCGCGTGATAACAGAGGATCATGCAGCAGGCGGCAATCGCCTGATAAAAAATCAGCTCGGTCCACGGCACTTCAATACCGTGAATTCCGGAAACCAGCGCCAGACGGAAAATACCGACCAGCACGATCGTAATATACAGTTCGCGATGTTTACGTCTTCGCCAGACGCGAAATAAAAACAGCGTGCCGAGAATAATGCCCATAAACAGATTATTCAGCGTGAACATCCCGCTGAAGAGAAACGCCACTAAATAGCTGGTTAACCCGCTGAGCCAGCCGCCGAAAAAAGTCACTAAAATCATCGGCAACATTTCAAAACTGAACGACAGATTTTCGGTCAGCACCAGCTGGTTACCGCGCAGGTATAATGCCGTGATCCCCGCGACCAATCCAAACGCCAGCCGTTTCCAGTGGGCGCCTTTAAACGTAAAAGGTTCACTGCGGCTCAGTACAAAAAAACTGATTGAAAGCGTGGCGTAGGTGACGCAAATATCCCCATACAAACTTCCCAGTGACATGATGTCCGGCATAGATAACGGCGCCCTCTCACGCTTTCCCTGACCGATTTACGGGTATTAACTTAAATATAGATGATGAATGCCTCCGTCGTGTGCGTCAGTGAAATAACTGGCGACACGTCACATTGCCAGCAATCATAATAATGCGAAGTCCGTATCCGGCTGCATTGCCCTGCTTTGATTTAGGTCCATGCAAAATCAGTGTAACCGGCGTAGGCTACAAATTTCCGGTGAAGGAAGACCGGGTTCTTTTCAATATTTTCTCCAGGTGGTTTACGCCCTATGAATACCTCAGGAAGACGCCATGTCAGCCTTTTCAGCGCCCTGACAGACGCCTGTTTTCGTGAAAAATATACCCTTCAGCGTTTACTCAAAGATGCCATTGCAGGCGTCACCGTGGGAATCATCGCCATCCCGCTGGCGATGGCACTGGCGATTGGCAGTGGTGTTCCACCGCAGTACGGTCTGTACACGTCGGCAATTGCGGGCATCGTTATTGCCATTTTCGGTGGCTCGCGTTTCAGCGTTTCCGGCCCCACGGCGGCGTTTGTCGTCATTCTCTATCCGGTTTCACAGCAGTTCGGTTTATCGGGATTATTGCTGGCGACGCTGATGTCCGGGTTTATTCTACTGCTGATGGGCCTCGCGCGTTTTGGCCGGTTAATCGAATATATTCCGCTGCCGGTGACGCTCGGCTTTACGTCGGGCATTGCGATCACCATCGGGACGATGCAGTTCAAAGATTTCTTTGGCCTGACGATGACGAGCGTGCCGGAACATTACCTCAGTAAAGTTGCCGCGCTGGTGATGGCGCTGCCGACGCTGGATATCGGCGATGCGGCAATTGGTATCGTCACGCTTGGCGTGCTGATTTTGTGGCCGAAGCTCGGGCTGCGCGTGCCCGGCCATCTGCCTGCATTACTCGCCGGTTGCGCCGTGATGGCAGTTTTCATGCAGGCCGGGCATCCGGTTGCCACCATCGGTTCGCGTTTTCACTTCCTTTTGCCGGATGGCACGCAGGGCAACGGCATTCCGCCGATCCTGCCGCAGTTCGCGCTGCCGTGGACACAGCCTGACGGCAGCGGCCTGAGCTGGTCGCTGGTTCAGGCATTGCTCCCCGCCGCATTTTCCATGGCGATGCTCGGCGCGATTGAATCATTGCTGTGCGCGGTGGTGCTCGACGGCATGACCGGCAAAAAACACCACTCGGATAATGAGCTGATCGGTCAGGGTATTGGCAACATGGTCAGCCCGTTCTTTGGCGGTATTACTGCCACGGCGGCCATTGCGCGGTCGGCGGCGAACGTGCGTGCCGGTGCGACATCGCCGGTTTCCGCCATTATTCACTCTCTGCTGGTCATTCTTGCCCTGCTCATTCTTGCTCCGCTGCTTTCGTGGCTTCCGCTGGCGGCGATGGCAGCACTGCTGCTGATGGTGGCGTGGAATATGAGTGAAGCGCATAAAGTGGTGGATTTACTGCGCCGCGCGCCGAAAGACGACATTCTGGTGATGCTGACCTGCATGAGCCTGACGGTATTGTTCGATATGGTGATTGCGATTACGGCCGGGATTGTGATGGCTTCACTGCTGTTTATGCGCCGTATTGCCCGGCTGACGCGCCTGACTGAAGTTGCCGTCGAAACACCGGATAACACACTGGTTCTGCGCGTCAACGGGCCGTTATTCTTTGCTGCCGCCGAGCGCATTTTCAGTGAACTCCAGGCGCGAGCCGGGGGCAAAAAAGTGATCGTCCTGCTGTGGGATCGCGTCGCCGTTCTTGATGCCGGCGGCGTTAACGCCTTACGCAATTTCATCGACACACTGCCGGAAGATACGGAACTGCGCATTGCAGAAATCCCTTTTCAGCCTCTGAAAACGCTGGCGCGCGCCAGAATGCAGCCGGTCGAAGGCCGCCTGAGCTTCCACGGGAGTCTGGCGGAGGCGCTGTAAATCTTTAAAACTTCTGTTGTAGAAACAACAAAGGCGACCCGAGGGTCGCCTTTTTACTGACATTCAAACCACAAATTACTTGCTGGTATCGAGCGCCGGGAAGCTTTTCACCAGATCGTCGATGGCTTTCATCTGAACCAGGAATGGCTCCAGTTTGTCGAGCGGCAACGCTGACGGGCCGTCGCATTTCGCGTGAGCCGGATCTTCATGTGCTTCGATGAACAGGCCTGCGATACCGACCGCCATACCTGCGCGCGCCAGTTCTGCAACCTGCGCACGACGGCCGCCGGAAGCAGCGCCAAACGGGTCACGGGTTTGCAGTGCGTGAGTCACGTCGAAGATCACCGGGTGACCGCCCGTTGCGTTGATCATCACGTTCATGCCCAGCATGTCGACAACCAGGTTGTCGTAACCGAAGTTACTGCCGCGATCGCACAGGATAACCTGATCGTTGCCGCCTTCTTTGAATTTATCCACGATGTTACCCATCTGCCCCGGGCTCACGAACTGTGGTTTTTTCACGTTGATCACGGCACCCGTTTTCGCCATCGCTTCAACCAGATCGGTCTGACGAGCCAGGAAGGCAGGCAGCTGAATAACATCAACCACGTCTGCAACCGGCTGTGCCTGCCAGGATTCGTGAACGTCGGTGATGATTTTCACGCCGAAGGTTTTCTTCAGTTCCTGGAAGATTTTCATACCTTCATCCAGACCCGGACCGCGGTAGGAATGAATAGATGAGCGGTTGGCTTTATCAAAAGACGCTTTGAAAACGTAAGGAATGCCGAGTTTCTGTGTCACGGTGACGTAATGTTCACACACACGCATCGCCATATCGCGTGATTCGAGTACGTTCATCCCACCGAACAACACAAACGGCAGATCGTTGGCGACTTTAATGTCCTGAATGCTAACCACTTTATGTTTCATGCTTTGGCCTTTTTAATGGTAAATCCTTCACCGTGAAATGCGTCAACGCGTTGTCTCATCAGCATTTATCCGGTGATAACGTAAGGTAACTTAAAATCAGTGCAACGTGACTTGCTTGTGCTCAATCGAGTGGATCTGCACTTTAATCACTTCTGAAATCGGGTCTTCCGGGCACTGCTCAACAAAATAGCTGAGATCGGAAATCGCCACGTGGTCACACTCCAGTTGAGCATAAATCAGACCACGGTCGCGGATTTCATACGGGTCATCCGGATCAAACTGTAAAACCGTTTCACTCGCCCGCAGCGCCAGTTCGAACTGTTTTTCTTCCATCAGCGCCGCTTTCAGCGTGTCGAGCATTTTACGCACGATCATTGTGTTATCGGCTTCTTCCAGATCATCATCTTCGATAATCGCCGTCACGCCCAGATTCCCTTTCAGCCACACGTTAAGCATGTGCTCATTGAGCGTGTCGCCGTTGATCGGATTGAGCAACCACATTTCTTCATCCATCCAGTCAGCGCGGAGGATCAGTTGTGTCGGAAAGATGACCGGCATCAGCGGTAAATCCAGCTCATGCGCGATGTGCAGGAAAATCACGCCCAGCGAAACCGGCGTGCCCTGACGCGAAGCCAGCACCTTGTCGATCCAGATAGCGTCCGAAAGGCGGTAAACACCGCCCGCGCCACCAAATCCCCAGGTGCGGTAAAACAGTTCAATCAACACTTCAAGCTGCTGATCCTGATCAAGGTCCTCAGGAACCACGCGGCGTGCTTCATCAACCAGCGTTTGCAGCTGTTGGCGCACATCGTCCGCATTGAAATCAAAACGCACAGATTCCGTTACTTTGATCACCCCGGTACTGAGCCGGGTAGTGTTAAATTCAAAATCAGCAAGGGTACTCATAGTTATCCCATTAGAAGCGGTATTTTCGTCAGCGCCAGTTTGAGAACCAGATACAGGCAAGCGAGCGCCAGAATAAAGGCCAGCCAGCGGGTTTTCTGGCTAACAGGTCGCTTGCTCAGGGCCACAAAGCCCAGCGCGATATAGATAATAACGCCAAAAATCTTTTCGGTCAGCCAGGTTCCCTGTGGGCTGAACGGATAAAAGTGCGTGATGAAGATAAGCGAAATGCCGCTTAAAAGCAGCAAGGTGTCCACAATGTGCGGAACTATCTTCACCCAGCGTTTCTGCATCATAGCAGAACCCGACCATTTCCAAAAAAATCGTAAAACAAACAGTGCAATACTCAGGGTGATCGTGGCCAGATGGAGATGCTTTATCCAGACATACGCCATTGCCTGTTTCCTTCTTTTATCGTTTTAAATTCAATGATTTTGACTACGAAGTCCGCTGTCCGAGGCTGACGCGATCGTTGCCGCCATAATCTTTCACCGTCGAAACTTGCTGATAACCGGCATCGCACAGCAGTTTTTGTACGTCTTCCGCCTGCTGCCAGCCATGTTCGAGCAACAGCCAGCCACCTTTTTGAAGATACGCGGGTGCCGCCTGAATAATATGAGCCAGATCAGCCAGACCAGCATTTTCTGCCACAAGCGCGCTTGACGGTTCAAAACGGACATCACCCTGCGTAAGATGAGGATCCGTGGCGTCTATGTACGGCGGATTACTGGCGATCAGGGCGAACGTTTCACCGGCGACCGGCGAAAACCAGCTGCCCTGTAAAAAACGCGCATTGTTGATATTCAGCTTTTGCGCGTTGTGTTTCGCCAGCGTTACCGCGTCGGGCTGCAAATCGATACCGGTCAGTTGACAGTCAGGCCGCTCACTGGCCAGCGCTAACGCAATCGCGCCCGTTCCTGTCCCCAAATCCAGTACCTTCACCGGCTCAGACGGCAGACGGGCAAGCGCCTGTTCGACCAGACATTCGGTATCCGGACGCGGAATTAACGTGGCGGGAGAAACGGACAGCGGCAACGACCAGAACTCACGTTCACCGGTCAGATAGGCAACGGGTTCACCCTGCTCGCGTCGCGCCAGCAGGGTTTCCAGTTGTAAAAGCTGAGTGGCCGTCAGCGGTGTTTCGCCAAAAGCCATAATGTAGGTTCTTGCCCGGCCAGTCACAAAGCCGAGCAGGATTTCAGCGTCACGCTTCGGGCTTTCACCCGCAGCCAGACGGCGCGTAGCCTCACGCAGCCAGCGCTGAAAATCCATTAGTCCTGCTCAGAAAGTGCTGCGAGCTGATCGGCCTGATACTCCTGCACAATCGGCTGGATCAGCGAGTCGAGTTTGCCTTCCATTACTTCATCCAGACGGTAAATTGTCAGGTTGATACGATGATCGGTCACGCGGCCCTGAGGGAAATTGTAGGTACGGTTACGGTCAGAACGGTCACCGCTGCCCAGCAGGTTTCGGCGCGTAGAGGCTTCTTCCGCCTGACGTTTCGCCACCTCTGCCGCACGGATACGCGCACCGAGCACGGACATCGCCTTGGCTTTGTTTTTGTGCTGAGAACGTTCGTCCTGACATTCCACCACAATCCCGGTCGGAATATGGGTAATACGGATGGCAGAATCGGTGGTGTTAACGTGCTGACCACCCGCGCCGGAGGAACGGAACGTATCAATGCGCAGATCACCGGCGTTGATTTCCGGCAATTCGGCTTCCGGAATTTCCGGCATCACGGCAACGGTACAGGCTGACGTATGAATACGTCCCTGAGATTCGGTTTCCGGAACGCGCTGAACGCGATGGCCGCCGGATTCAAATTTGAACTGGCCGTACGCGCCCTCACCGCTCACTTTGGCGATGACTTCTTTATATCCACCGTGCTCGCCTTCGTTGGCGCTCACGATTTCCACACGCCAGCGACGCGATTCTGCGTAACGGCTGTACATGCGGAATAAATCACCGGCAAAAATCGCTGCTTCATCACCACCGGTTCCTGCACGAATTTCAAGGAAACACCCGCGTTCATCATCAGGGTCTTTCGGCAGTAACAGAAGCTGTAATTTTTGTTCGAGATCTTCGAGGGTAGCTTTGCAGTCTTTGATTTCGTCCTGCGCCATTTCGCGCATCTCGGGATCGTCGAGCATCATTTCGGCAGTTTCTAAATCTTCCTGCGCCTGACGCCAGGCCAGAAAACATTCGGAAACAGACGTTAACTGAGCGTATTCGCGGGAAAGACTGCGGAATTTATCCTGATCGGCAATGACGCTGGCATCGCCGAGCATCGCCTGCACTTCTTCGTGGCGCTCTTGTAACGCTTCCAGTTTGGCAACAATAGAAGGCTTCATGCGTGGTGTTTAACCCTGTGAGAAAAGGAGAATTACTGCTGATCCAGCCCGAGGCTGTCGCGTAAAATTTGCAAACGCTCCACATCACCGTCGCTGGCTGCCTGTTGCAGAGAACGGGTTGGCGCGTGAATAAGGCGATTGGTCAATTTGTGGGCTAATTCCTGGATCACCGCTTCGACGTCAGCGCCCTGCGCGATGGCGGCTAAGGCTTTTGCTTGTGCGTCGGCGCGAATAATATCAGCACGTGAGCGATAATCACGAATAATTTCAACGGCTCCCTGCGAACGCAGCCAGGCCATGAAGTTTGAGCTTTCCTGCTCAACGATGGTTTCCGCCTGAATCGCAGCGGCTTTACGCTGGGCAAGATTGTTTTGAATAATGCTGTGCAGGTCATCAACGCTGTATAAATACGCGTTGGCAAGCTTACCGACTTCCGGTTCGATATCACGCGGAACGGCGATATCGACCATCAGCATCGGCTGATTACGGCGCGCTTTGAGCGCTCGTTCCACCATCCCTTTGCCGATAATCGGCAGCGGGCTGGCGGTAGAACTGATAATAATGTCGGCTTCGGCCAGACGGGAATCAATATCCTGCAAACTGATTACTTCCGCGTTAACTTCCGTTGCCAGCGCCTGCGCACGTTCGCGGGTACGGTTCGCAATCATCATATGACGGACATTGTGCTGATGCAGATGACGCGCCACCAGTTCGATGGTTTCACCCGCACCGACCAGCAACACATTCACATCAGAAAGGGATTCGAAAATCTGGCGCGCCAGCGTACAGGCGGCGAAAGCGACGGAAACAGCACTTGCGCCGATATCCGTTTCAGTGCGGACACGCTTGGCAACGGAGAAGGATTTCTGGAACAGACGTTCCAGTTCGCCGGAAACGGCACGGCCATTTTGCGATTCGGCGAAGGCTTTTTTGACCTGCCCGAGGATCTGCGGTTCGCCCAATACCAGTGAATCCAGCCCGCTCGCCACGCGCATCAGATGGCTGACGGCGTCATTATCATGGTGCCAGTACAAGCTTTTACGGACTTCATCTTCACTGAGATGATGATAATCGCATAACCATTTAACCAGCTGTTCTTGCAGGTTTTCCTGTTGTTCGACGCTCAGATAGAGCTCCGTACGGTTACAGGTAGACAACACGACTCCGCCCTGCACCAGCGGTTGCTGGAGCAGACTGGAGAGCGCCTGATTAAGAGTCTCGGGTGAAAATGTTACCCGTTCACGCAGAGACACCGGGGCGGTTTTGTGGTTGATACCTAATGCAAGCAGGGTCATATGGGAAGCGATTATCGACTTATACTTTATAATAGTATGGGTTTACGTCTGCTGCGCATTCTACAAGATGCGCGGGATCAATAAAAGCCGTACAGCATCTAACGTTAAATCCATTTACAAATCAGTATTGTCCCAAAACTCTCCGATCGTCGATCATCTGTACCGGGTGCCGATCACCCGATGCGCTGGCTGTGCTAAACTAGCGCACGCCGTATTTGACTGGCCCCTTTTCTGTTTATAAAAGCCACCGCCGCCAAAGCACAAAGGATTTAACCTGTTATGCCAATGCGTAAAACACATTTTGTTCGCCTCCTCCCTCTGGCAAGTTTAGTGCTTGCTGCGTGTTCGATTAATGCGCCGAAAGGCCCGGCGACCAGCCCGACCTCTCCGCAATGGCGTGAACATGAAGCTCAGGTCAAACAACTCGAGCATTATCAGACCCGCGGCTCTTTCGCTTACATTTCCGATAAACAGAAAGTCTATGCCCGCTTCTTCTGGCAACAATACTCCCCGGAAAGCTACCGCCTGCTGCTGACCAATCCGCTTGGCAGCACCGAAATGGAGCTGAAAGTGCAAAGTGGTATCGCGCAGCTGACCAATAACGAAGGAAAGCATTACACCAGCGACAATCCTGACGACATGATCCGTAAGCTGACCGGCATGTCGATTCCGCTGTCCAACCTGCGTTTGTGGATGCTTGGCCTGCCGGGTGATGGCACTGATTTCACCCTCGACAGCCAGTATCGTCTCTCCCAGGTTAAGTTCAGCCAGAATGGTCAGAGCGGCACCGTGGTGTATCAGGCCTATGACGACGACGCCAAACCGTCCCTGCCGCAACGTCTGGAAATGACCCAGGGCGAACAGCGCATCAAGCTGAAAATGGATAACTGGACATTAAACTGAGATGACGCAGCAATTGTGGCCGTCTCCGGCTAAACTCAATTTGTTCCTTTATATCACCGGGCAGCGCCCCAACGGCTACCATGATTTGCAGACGCTGTTTCAGTTTCTCGATTACGGCGACAGCCTGAGTTTTAATGTGCGCACTGACGGCGTTATCGCCCTGACCACACCGGTTGAAGGCGTTTCAGACGACGAAAATCTGGTGGTGCGCGCCGCACGTCTTTTGCAGAAACACACGGGAAACCCGCTTGGCGCAGATATTTCCCTGCAAAAGCAGATCCCGATGGGCGGCGGCCTGGGTGGCGGCTCCTCTAACGCCGCAACCGTTCTGATTGCCCTGAACACCTTGTGGAATTGCGGGCTGACAGATACGGAACTGGCCGAACTCGGCATCACGCTGGGCGCGGACGTGCCGGTATTTGTGATGGGTTTTGCCGCGTTTGCCGAAGGCATTGGTGAAATCTTGCAGCCGGTCACACCGGACGAAAAATGGTTCCTGGTAGTTCATCCCGGTGTTCACATTCCGACCCCGGTAATTTTCGGCGATCCGGAACTGACCAGAAATACACCAAAACGCCCTGTAAATGTGCTTTTGAACACGCCTTACGCAAATGATTGCGAACCGATTGCGAGAAAACGTTTTTACGAGGTTGAACAGCTACTTTCTTGGCTGTTAGAATACGCGCCGTCGCGACTGACCGGAACAGGTGCTTGTGTGTTTGCCGAATTCGACACCGAATCCGAAGCCCGTCAGGTTTTAAATGAAATCCCGGCATGGAGTCGGGGTTTTGTTGCACGCGGTGTCAACGTTTCACCGTTACACCGTTTTCGCGAAGCCGGGTTGAGAACTGCGGGCAAAGCGTAGAGAGTCACAGCGGTTATGTGTCTGTTCTTTGCCAGCGAATTATTCACCGGTTTTTGTTTAAGCAGTAAGATTTAGAAGTATCGTGAGCATAATGCTTTGGTACCGCTCACCGCCCGGTGGTGCCAAAAGCCAATGTCTTCCCTGGACGCAAGCCTGAGGTTCTTCTCGTGCCTGATATGAAGCTTTTTGCTGGTAACGCCACCCCGGAACTAGCACAACGTATTGCCAACCGTTTATACACCAGCCTTGGTGACGCCGCCGTCAGTCGTTTCAGCGACGGTGAAGTAAGTGTGCAAATTAACGAAAATGTACGTGGCGGAGATATTTTCATTATCCAGTCCACCTGCGCGCCTACTAACGATAACCTGATGGAACTGGTCGTCATGGTTGATGCCTTACGCCGCGCCTCCGCTGGTCGTATCACAGCCGTTATTCCTTATTTCGGCTATGCACGTCAGGATCGCCGGGTGCGTTCTGCCCGTGTGCCAATCACCGCGAAAGTTGTGGCTGACTTCCTGTCCAGCGTCGGTGTTGACCGCGTTCTGACCGTTGACCTGCACGCAGAGCAGATTCAGGGCTTCTTTGATGTACCAGTAGACAACGTTTTCGGCAGCCCTATCCTGCTCGAAGATATGCTGCAACAAAATCTGGAAAACCCAATCGTTGTTTCCCCGGATATCGGCGGCGTTGTTCGTGCCCGTGCCGTGGCGAAACTGCTTAACGATACCGACATGGCTATCATCGATAAACGCCGTCCACGTGCCAACGTTTCTCAGGTGATGCACATCATCGGTGACGTCGCGGGCCGTGACTGTGTGCTGGTTGATGACATGATCGACACCGGTGGCACCTTGTGTAAAGCCGCTGAAGCACTGAAAGAACGCGGTGCTAAGCGCGTATTCGCTTACGCAACTCACCCAATTTTCTCCGGCAACGCAGTGGAAAACATCAAAAACTCCGTGATCGACGAAGTGATTGTATGCGACACCATTCCGCTGTCCGCAGAAATCCGCGCACTGAAAAAAGTACGCACCCTGACCCTGTCAGGCATGCTGGCTGAGGCTATCCGCCGCATCAGCAATGAAGAATCCATTTCTGCAATGTTCGAGCATTAATCACAACGCCCCTTTTCAGGGGCGTTTTGTTTTCTGTAAAAACTGACTGATTCAGAAATGCAAAAAACCGTTGAAGCGTGAGCGACAACGGTTTTTTCTTTTCAGGCCGTTTAATCAGGAATGGCGATGTGTCTTACTGTTTGAACACCGTGAGTCGTAGTGACGCACCCACCAGTAGCGATCTGCAACGCGTTCGCGCCCGCCGACTCTGGCACCGGCCAGCCACAAAATAGCCCCGATGAAAATACTGCCGACAGCACCGTGAGCCATAAACTGCGGTAATCCCAGTTCAGGCAATTGATTTAAAATGGAATAACCAACGCCACCGACCATTGTGAGCAAACCGAGTCCCATCAGGGCATTGCCCAGTCTCATTGCGGTTTTACGTTTCATCTGTCACCTCCGGTTGTCGATAGTCTTAGCATCATTGCTGTCTTGTCATTTCCTGCCTTAACTATAGACGTCCCATCCGGTTCACTTTGCGGTCACGATCACAGACAGAGAACATTAGATGACAATTCTTTACGTTTTCCAGTCAGATACATTCGGAGAGTTAATAATTAACTTTGGAAACTATTCAGAAACGACCCCATTTAACGGAATAACGTGGCCGGATATTTGGCACAGCGAAAACGGACAGGTAAACTACCCCGCTAAACCTCACCCGATTAAGAAGCGAAAACCGTGAGCAGCATTAAATTGATCGTCGGGCTGGCCAATCCCGGAGCCGAATATGCCCAAACCCGCCACAACGCGGGCGCCTGGTATGTTGATCTTCTGGCCCGCCAGCACAACCAGCAGTTAAAAGAAGAAAGTAAGTTTTTTGGCTACACCGCGCGTTTATCCCTGGCAGGTCAGGACGTTCGTTTGCTGGTGCCGACCACCTTCATGAACCTGAGCGGCAAAGCCGTTCTGGCGATGGCGCAGTTCTACCGCATTGAGCCGGACGAAATTCTGGTCGCGCACGATGAACTGGATATCCCGCCGGGCATGGCGAAAATTAAGCTTGGCGGCGGCAACGGCGGCCACAATGGCCTGAAAGATATTCAAAGCAAATTCGGCGGTAATCCGAATTTCTACCGTCTGCGCATTGGCATCGGCCATCCGGGCGATAAAAGCAAAGTGGTGGGATTTGTCCTGGGCAAGCCGCCAGCCAGTGAACAGAAGCTGATTGATGATGCGATTGATGAATCACTGCGCTGCACTGAATTGCTGATGAAAGACGGTTTGGAAAAAACCATGCGTCGTCTGCACACGTTTAAAGCCGAACTTTAATCCGCGCAGGCTGACCGCTATTCCTGCTGACGGGCGCAACTTTTGCGCCCGTTTTAATTTTCACTGACTGACTTACAGGGGTTCGTCAAACCGCAGTAAGCGTCCGGCATTGCCCAGCACCAGCAAGGTGCTCAGGTTATGCAATAAAGCGGCAATCAGTACACCGGCCACGCCGAGTAACCCCATAGCCGCCGCTGCCATCACTACCAGCGTCCAGCCCAGCCCGATGAAAACATTGATTTTGAGCGTCTTACGGCAGGCACGGCTCAGCCGAACGCAGGTCCCGAGACGCCGCAGATCGCTGCCGATCAGCACCACGTCGGCGGAAGCCAGCGCAATATCGCTGCCACCCGCCCCCATTGCAATGCCCACCACGCCCGCTTTTAACGCCAGAGAATCATTGATGCCGTCCCCGACCACCATTGGCCGGAACCCTTGTGCGATTTCGGCTGAAACCTGATGCAGTTTATCTTCCGGTAACGCCTGCGCAACGACATCACCGATGCCCAGTTCTCCGGCAATACGGTTGGCTACGCTGGCGCGATCGCCGGTCAGCAAAAGTTGTCTTTGCAGCCCAAGCTGACGCAGTTCAGCCAGCGCCGTTTGCGCCTCCGGCCTGAGCGAATCGGCCAGCAGCAGCCAGCCGAGAAAACGCCCGTTAAGTGCCAGCCCGACCAGCGGCCCGTCGTGTTCAGGTTCGTCATTCACCGGGATATTGTTCTGGCTGAAAAATGCCGGGCGCCCTAACAGCGCATCGCCCTGTGCGGTACGCGCACGCACGCCCATGCCCTGCTGTTCTGACACGTCGTCCAGCGGTAAATATTGTTCTCGCGGCAGTAATTTTGCCAGCGCACGGCTGACCGGATGGCTGCTCGCCGCACCCAAACTGGCCGCCAGCCGGAACACCGCATCCGAAGACGCCTCTGCGCCCAGCACCGTGCGTTGCAAATGCAGTTCACCGTGCGTCAGCGTGCCGGTTTTATCGACAACGATGGCGTTCAGGTCCGCCAGTTCTTCCAGAAATGCGGAGCTGCGGATCAGGATCCCGTGACGCGCCGCCACCGCGATCCCGGCAATGGCCGTGGCGGGCGCGGAAAGCACCAGCGCGCACGGACAGGCCGCCACCAGTACCGCCAGCATGGCATGGGCATCACGCGTGATAAACCAGGTCGCGGCGGCAATCAGCAAAATAAGCACCAGATATTGCCCGGCATAGCGTTCGAGCAAACGGGTGATCGGCGGTTTGGCGTGTTCGGCTTTTTGCATCAGCGCAATCACTTTACCCAGCGTAGCGTCCGCGCCGGTGCGCGTGACTTCAACGTTGAGTAATCCGTCGAGATTAATGGCCCCGCCGAAAACGTCATCGCCTGCGCGGGCTTCCTGTGGCACGGATTCGCCGGTGATCGGCGCAGTATCCAGACTGGCGCTGCCGGATAACACACGGCCATCGGCGGGCAACCGGTCACCAGCGCGGACTTCAACCCGGTCGCCGGTTCGCAGCTGGTGGTTATCGATTTCTTCAATTTCACCGTCAGGCAAAATCCGCCGGGCGCGGCTGCGCGTCAGATGGCTCAGCGCATCAATGGCTTCCTGCGAGCCGATCACGCTACGCTCTTCCAGAATATGACCAAAAATCATAATGCCCGGCAGCAATGCGGCGGTCATCAGGTCGCCGGTTGCCCACGCCCCCAGCATCGCGATGGCAATCAGCTGATCGGTCACGCCATGCAGACTGGGGCTGCGTAAGCTGTAAATTGCCGAACGCAGCACCGGCACCGCGACCAGCAGTGACGCCACGCCAAACAGAATTTGCCCGACGTCGCTTTGCTGCGGATACAGCCACTGCCAGAGCCAGCCGCACAGCAACAGACCAAATGCGGCCATCGCCAGCAAAAGCTGCACCGCCATATTTCGCTGTTCATGGCGCGTTAACAGCACGCTTTTTGCGGGCGACGTGTACGGTTCTTCAGAGGAAAAAGAAGTCACGGAAGCAATACCTCAGGGTTGAGATGTCGGACGGTCTGGCCCCGGCAGGATCAGATGCGCGTTGTCGTGGGGATCAACAGCAGTGACGCTGCCGGCATGCGCGAGGATCGCAGGCATCCGTTCACGCCACAAACGCCACAGCAATTCCGGCGAATGATCGCCGGCCAGCTGTACTATGGTCGCGGTATCTGTGGACGCCCGGGCAATCTGCTCGCTGGCTCTGGCATGGGAAACCTGTAAAGCGCGGTCTGCCGACTGAACGGCGTCCTGATGAACACGCGCCGCCTCATTACTGGCGCTGGCGATGTTTTGATCCGCCTGCTGGCTGGCCGTCAGCACCGCATTGAACGCATCCACCGCCGCCGGAGGCAGGGACGACTGCACGTCAACGCGGCGGACTTCGATACCGGTACTGCTCCCGCCCGCGCTCAGCGCCGCCAGTTGCTGATTTATGCCCTGACGCAAATCGCCGCGCAGCCGTTCGCGGCGTTCGGCGATATTGCTGCCGTTGCCTGCTATTTCCGGCCGGGCGACCAGAATGGTGTCGAGATCCCGTGAGGCACAAATCGCCACCGCCGCATGCCCGGTTAAACGGTCAAGCGCCGGTAACACGTGTTCGCCTTGCAGCACAAATGCCACCGGATCGGTTATCACGTAGTACACCTGTACATCCAGCTGAACCACGCCGGAATCTCCGGTCAGTAAATATCCCGCACCGGCGACGGCATCACTTTTCTCGCCACCGGTATTGTTCCATGCGGGCACAATGTCGGTTCTCAGCAAGGCGGTGACATGATGTTCGATCACCCGATCGGCCGCGGGTAAGATTTCAACCTGTTCCAGCGGTTCCGGCCATGCCAGCAACAGCCCGGCTCCCGCCGTGCGCGAAACGGCACCAAACCGCATCACCACCGCGCGCTTGTCCGGCTCTATCTGCCGGACGTTGGAAAACAGCCAGCTCGCCGCAGCAATCAGCGTCATGGCGAACAGCGCCAGATACGCCAGACGCCCCGCCTGAAACCACGCATTTCCCTGAAAACGGGATAACGGATTCATGGGCGCGTTCCGTTAGCCGGGACAGCGGGTAATGCCGGCGGGCCTTCGACCAGCTGGCGGAAGGGTGCCGCATCGGTGCCCAGCACCAGTTGCGTGCCCGGCGTGATGACGCTGCTCAGCGTGTCGAGCGAGCGCAGCAGATCGTAGAGTTCAGGATTACCGGCGCGGGCCCTGGCGTAGATTACCGCACTCTGCACCTGTGCCTGCGCTTCGATATTGGCCGCATTGACTGAGGCATCCGCCTTAATAACGCGGGCGTCACGTTCAGCGGAAGACCGGATTTCAGCCGCCTGACGCTTGCCTTCGGCAGAGCGCTCGGTAGCAATGGTTTCCCGCTCAGCCCGCATGCGATCAACGGTGGCATCTAAGGTCACTGACGGCAGCGTCAGCCGCTCAACGCCAACCTGCACCAGTTCGATGCCGTAGCTGTCGAGCAGCTGGCGGGCGATCTGGTCATGCAGATGTTGCTCAAAACCGGAAAGCCGGATTTTGCTGGCGTCGGTGTTCACCAGGTCAGCCAGCGCAAAACCGCTGGTGGTCGTTTCCAGCGCCGAGCCGATAAACGTCCGTATCTGCGCAGCCGCCATATCCGGCTGATTTTGTACCGCGCGGATAAAACGCTGCACGTGCTGAGGATCGTTTTTCACCTGCCAGACGGTATAAGCCTGAACGATGATCCGCAGCCCGTCGCGCGTGCCAACATCCTGCAAACCGCTGGAAGTGGTACGGATACGCAAATCCACCGGGATCGCCGTTTCCAGCGGAACCGGCAGATGCCACGCCAGCCCCGGTTGCAACAGTACGCGCACCGGATTGCCAAAGCGCGTGATCACCATGGCTTCGCCGGAACGCACCTGCACCAGACAGGCCGTGGCGGCAATCAGCGCCACCAGCACGGTGGCAATCGTGACCCGTCGCCAGAGTTTGGGCGCCGCGGGGCCGGAATGATGATGGTGATGACCGGCACCGTGATGATGCCCGTCGTGCGCGTCGTGATCGTGTCCGTGGCCTTCAGGTTGTTGGGAATCACTCACCGGGTAGTCTCCGCTTTGACAGAATGCGCCGCTTTATCCGCTCCGGGCGTAAATGGCAGGGTAAAATTTCTCAGATCCAGCACCGGCGGCGTCCCGCCCCCCATGCGATGATCGACAATCAACACCTTCGGATGTTGCTGCATGGCCAGCGTCAGACGGCTGAAATAGCGTTCGGTCAGGAACGACTGTCCTCCGGTCTGATACGCCTGATTTTCGGCGTTAAAGGAGAGCGCCATGACCTGCGCCTGATCCAGATTTTCATGGCTTTGTGCGGTGGCCGCATCCTGCGCCAGCCCGGCAAATTGCTGCGCGGCATTCAGCTGCTGTGCGGCCTGACCTTTCTCACCGGCAATCGCACTTTGCGCCAGAATTTGTGCCGCCTGCACGCCGTGATAAGCGTCCGCCGCCCCCGCAGGCGGATGGATCGACTCGATCACCGTCGCCAGCAGTTCCACCCCGCTGTTGAGATGATCAAGCTGCGCCTGCACTTTTTGCCCGATATCTCCGGCCAGACGGGTCTGATCGCTGCCCAGCAGGCTGTCGAGCGTGCGCGAGGAGAAATCATGCACCAGCACCTGATTGGCAATACTGCGGATCAGCACCGGCATATTTTCGGTGTGATACAGGCTCGCCATCGCCGCGTCATCATTCATGGCGATGCGGTACACGAAGCGGACGTCCATATTCATGATTTGAAAACTTTGCCGGTCATTCGCTGCGCTGGCGATGATTTGTGATTTGTCGCTGCTGTGGCCGGAATCCCATAACCGGTTCGCGCTTTCCGGCGCGGGACCTTCAGCTGTGTCTGCCACCGCGGCGGGTGTGGCGGTTAGCGGTTCTTCTGAACCCGTGGTGAGTTCATGCACTTCGCCGTTATCCACCATCAGCGTGCGGCCAAAAGGCCACGGCAGCCCGGCATGTAAACCGGGCTGTCTGACGGCCACCGGTTTGCCGAAGGATTCATAGATCCCGCGCTGGGTCAGCGGTACCTCGCTGATTCCCGTCAGCAGCCAGCCGGTCAGCAGGAGGATTGCGCCGAGCGGCAACAGCGCGCGACGCATAAAGCGGAACGCCCAAATCTGGCGGAGATCGATACCAAAGTGCTGATGCAGTTCGTTTTGCACAAATTGCAGCGGACGCGGCGGCCAGCAGAGTTGCGCCGCCAGCAGGCTGCCCGCAATAAACTCCGGCTCTTTGTCTTCTCTCGGCGGTGAAAATACCGTGATCAGCGCCCGCAGGAAAAGCTCCAGCGCCACCAGCGCCGGTAACAATCCGGTGAGCACCAGCAGGTGTGCGGGCCATACCGCGGTTCCTCGCGCAAACATCAGGGCCAGCGCCGTCAGCAAAAAGACGCCAATTAACATGCGCATCAGCGGTGCCAGTTTTGCCGCTTCCGGCCATTCCTGCGGATTTTTTAACGTCCAGTGACGCTCAAGCACCAGCACGGCGAAGGCGCAAAGAATAAAGAAAGAACCGGCGAAATAGCCCGTATTCCCGGTTTCATTGACCGGTAACGGCAACTGCCACAGCAGCGCGATGAGCAGCAAAGCGGCTAATGCGGGAAGTGCCTGAAAGAAAACGTGCGCATCGACATAGCGTAATAGCGGGCGCATCCAAGCGCGGGAGGCCAGACGCTGAGAAAATCCGGGGGGAATTTGCGGCCCGGCCAGGCCGTTACGGGAGGCAAACTGTTGCTCGCGCCAGCGGGTAATGCGCCGGGCGCATTGCAGCGAGGCAGCGCAAACCCACATCGCCGCCATGATATTCCCGACCACCCACGGCCAGACCGACTCCGGCGTGACCAGATACAACATCAGCAATATCAGATACAACACGCTGCTGATCACCATCACGGCGTGGATCAGCCCGCTCAGCCAGCGCGTGTGGGAAGCGGCGGACTGAAAGCGCAGCAGCTTGCTGGCATCGTCCGTTCCGGATGCTTTATTTAGAATCATGTCCGCTCCGGCAGAGGAGAAAAAATAATCCGCCATGCTGGCTGTGCGCCAGTTCGTGTCGAATTAACCGAGCGTAACCGTATAACATTACAGAATTTTCGGCGATATGAATTTAGCCGCTTTTTTGCCACTAAATGTAAGCGATTATCTTACGGCACACCGGTTGCCAGGCGCAGCCGCTGTCGGCGGTTTGGTGTCTGAAGGGATTACGTGAGGGAGACGGATTCAAAACGCCGGAACATCGCCAGCGCCAGGCCACGCGCGGGATTGAACCGTTCGGTAACAAAGGTGATTTGCGTGCGACTGAACGGAAACGTCAGCGTAAATTGCTGCGCTGCGGCCAGCGTATTTTCAACAAATAAAGGATGAACGTTATAGGGGCAATCAATCAGCAACGTTTTCGGATTCATTAAATGAATAATCTGGCTCAGCGCTTTACCCAGAAGTTGCCCTGCCTGCGACATCACCTCATTCACAATTTCAGCCGACTGCTGGCGGTTATCCCAGTTCAGCCCCGGCTGACGCTGTTCCAGTTGCCGGTTGATGGCCGAAAGGCCGATCAGGGATTCCAGACAGCCCCGCTGACCGCATGAACATAACGGCCCGTCAGGCAGTACCGCTAAATGGCCGACCTCGCCCGCCGTCCAGCTTCCGCCGGAATATACGCCATGTCCGGTTAACAGCGCGCCGCCAATCCCTTCGCCAATTCGCAGATAAAAACGGGCGTCATTGTCATTGGCGCTTTCGCCTTCGCGGGCAATCAGCGCCGCCGCTTTGACGTTATTCCAGACGCTGACCGGCACGTTATCTGCACAGGTCAGTAAAGGTTGCAGGTTGACTTCGCCCCAGCCCAGATGCGAGGACACATGCAAAATGCCCTGCTGATGGTCGATGATGCCGGGAAAACCGACACCAATGCCGACCAGACCGGGCCACGCCTGCTGTAGCTGCTGACAATGGCGCATGATTTCCGCCAACACGGACTGCGGTTGGGAGGTGTCGAGGGAAAAGGTTTTTTCATCAATGGTCTGCGAGAAATAATCACAGACCATCCAGTGAAGACGCTGGCGCTCGATCATGATGCCTGCGGCTTTGATTGACGACGGGTTCAGCGCAATGTGAATTTTCGGACGTCCGATACTGCTGGTCTGCGCCACGCCCTGTTCTTCCACGTAGCCCAGCGCCAGCAGGTCATCAACAATCAGGGAAATGGTGTTTTTACTTAACGCCAGCGCCCGGGAAATATCCAGACGGGAGCTGATTTTCTGCTGGCGGAGATAAGCCAGTACACGCTTTTCATTGTACTGGCGCAGCAGCGCGGGTCCTTTGCCTGAGTCTTTCATGTCATGACTTTCCATCGCGTTACACCGTAGCGTCGCATTATTACATGACTGAGGATCCGCCCGTCAACCTATTCACCCCGCCAGACTTCCGCCCCGTTTTTGTACGTCGCCAGCAGCCGGAGTGCGTGACTTTTATCCTCGCGCAGAAGAATGGCATCCAGCGGTGCACCGGGAATAAGCCCCTGAGCGACCGGAAGATTCAGCCGGGAAGCTGGCCGGACTGACGCCATCTGAACCGCTTCCGGCAGCGGAACGATGCCATTTTTTAGCAGCGTGTTAACGCCGTATAACAGCCCCTGAACCGAACCGGCCAGCAGCGCCGGATTGTTCGCCATCGACAGCCGTCCTTCAGGGCTCAGCACCACATCCCCGCCGATATGCGAATGATAATGTCCCGGCGGCATTCCGGCGTGGCTGGTGACATCACTGACCAGCAGCGCCCTGCCATTTTTAGCCCGTATAAAGGTTTTCAGCACGGAGAGCGGCAGGTGTTCGCCGTCGGCAATCATCGCGCACCACAGATCATCCTGTGCCAGCTGCTCCCAGATGTAGTTCGGATGCCGCGGTAACGTCAGATGCGCACCGTTCCCCAGATGCGTCGACATCTGCGCGCCCGCTTTCACCGCCGAGGCAATTTGTTCTGCGCTGGCGGCGGTATGGCCGATGGATACCACCACATTATCCGCGACACACTGGCGAATAAAATCGTCCGCATTTGGCCATTCCGGCGACAGAGTGATCAGGCGGATCCGTCCGTCCGCCGCCGTCTGCCAGCGCTGAAATAAAGCATAATCAGGGGCCTGAATATGCGCTTGGTTATGTGCGCCGCGCGGGCCGTCCTGCGCGGATAAAAAAGGGCCTTCCAGATGAATACCGGCAACCGATGCCCCGACGGACGGAAACTCGCGGCAAGCCGCCGCCAGCGTGCTGACCATTTCCGTAATTTCATCCGCGCCGTTGGTGATCACCGTCGGCATAAACGTCGTTACGCCCTGCTGCCACAGCGCCTGCACCACCTGCTTAACGGAACCGACGCTGAAAGAAAAACTGTTAAAGTCAGCGCCACCGTAACCATTGACCTGTAAATCCACCAGACCCGGTGCGATCAGCGGCAGATTTTCACCACCCGTTACCGGGCGAATCTGGCTGATATTGCCGTTATGCGCCACAATCTCAACCGGCTGTTGTGTACGATAATCCCTGCCGCGTAACGTGATTTCACTCATCCGCTAACTCCCCGAAACCCGCGATATCGGTATACAACGTGCAGGCCGGATGCGTGCGAAGCACCGTCGCCGGACAGGCCGCCGACGGCGGTGCGGTCAGCGTCTGCTTAATCGCCTGATGCTTATTCTTGCCGGGTACCATGCAAAATAATCGTGCCGCCGCCATCAGCGTCGGGATTGTCAGCGTCAGTGCATGCACCGGCACATCGTTCAGCGACGGAAAGCAACCATCGTTCACCTGTTGCTGACGGCATACCCCATCCAGCTCAACGATTTTCATGGGCAGCGGATCGTCAAAATTCGCCACCGGCGGATCGTTAAAAGCTAAATGCCCGTTCTCCCCGATTCCCAGACAGACCATATCCACCGGAGCCTGTTGCAGCAGGCGGGCATATTCCGCGCAGTTTTGCACCGGTTCACCCGCCGCAGGAATTTTGTAAACCTCGCCCGGCCTGACGATATCGAACAAATGCTCCGTCAGATAATGGCTGAATAGCGCCGGAGAATTTTCCGGCAACCCGACATATTCGTCCATGTGAAACGCGTCCACCCGCGCCCAGTCAATATCTGCGGCCTGCGCCAGATGCGCCAGGAACTCATTCTGTGACGGCGCGGCGGCGAAAATAATCCGCACGCGCGCCTGTTGCTGAAGACGTTGCCGCAAATGTTCCGCCGCATCGCGGGCAGCGGCTTGCCCCATGTCTTCGCGACGGGTGAAGACTTCAACATTCAGGCGTCCCGCCTGCGTAACGTACAGTGGTGATGTCATAGTAAAATCTGCTTTGTTATTTATTTAACGTGATTCTGGTTACCGGGATTCGGTCTGATAAGCGGAAGCGACTTCCGGCGCAGGCAACTCTTCTGCCTGATCCTGATTAAGCGCATTCAGTAATACATCAACCTCCGCGCTGACCGGGCGGCGGCGAAGTAAACCGCCAAGGACAAAGACCGCCAGTGATAACAGCACCGGTATGGCGACGACCTGAGCCGTACTCATGTCCGGAACGACGAATTTCACCAGGAAGAAGGCCGAAACGCCGGCTGCCCATGACGTAATCGCCGCCGCCGATCCGCATTTACGGAACCACGGCAACAACCCCAGCAGCATCGGGATAGAAATCGGCCCGACCAGCCCGCCGAACCAGACAATCAGCAGCGACAACACGCCGCCAAAACGGCTGGCATTTACGGCAATCAGCAACGTGGTGAGGATAAACAACACCACCGTGACGCGCGCCACCAGCAGCGAAGATTGTCCCTGACCAAAGCGTTTCGGCAGCAATACCGGCAAAATATCGCGGGTGACGACGGCCGTGATCGCGTTGGAATCCGAAGACGTCATCGACAACGTGTGCGTAAACATCGCCACCAGCACCAGCCCGATCAGGCCGTTGGGCAGCAACTGCATCGCCATGATGGAATAAGACTGAGAAGGATCGGCGATATCCGGGAATAACAACGGCGCGGCCCACATCGGATAGAACAAAATCAGCGGCCAGACCAGATACAGCGCGGAAGACAGCAACGCGGCTTTGCGGGCGTCCTTTCCACGCGGAGAGGCGATAAAACGCTGCGCTAAATTCCAGGTACCACCGTTGTAGCTCAGGGTATAAATAACGAAATACGCCAGGATAAAGCCCATCGAATACGGCCCGGCCACAATGTCCGTATGACCTGCGGGGAGCCGGTCCCAGATGGTCAGCAGGTTGCTGAATCCGCCCAGATGAAAGGCCACGGCCACCACCATCACAATCGCGGCAATAAACTGGACGATAAACTGCCCGAAGTCGTTACAGGCGTCGGCCCATAAGCCGCCGAGCACGGTATAAAACAGGCACAACACCCCGGAAATCGCGATCCCGACCAGCGGATCCAGCCCGGTAAACACATTAATGATAATGGCGATCGCCGCCCATTTAGCGCCCACGTCGAAGGTTTTCAGAAACACCCCGCTCCACGCCAGAATCTGCTGCGTCGGCACGTTATATCGTGTAGCGAGATATTCCATTGGCGATTCGATATTCATATGAATGCGCAGTCGCGCCCAGCGTGGCGCAAAAATGAGTGACCCGAAGAAAACCGCAATTGAAATCGGGAACGCCCACCAGAAATAAATAGTCAGCCCGTACTTATAGGCCACAGCGGCGTAGGCGACAAAAACCGCCGCACTGTATCCTGACATATGGTGTGAAATCCCTGAAAGCCACCAGGGCATTTTGCCCCCGGCTGCAAAAAAATCCCTGGTGTTATCCACGTGCCGCATGGCCCACAGCGTGGTCATCACAATCATCAGCGCGTACAGCGCCATGACAAAATAGTCTATCCCGTTCATCGTTAACTCCGGTGGCAATCTTGCGTTGTCGAAGTCCGGCGGGAAAACTTGCCGGTTTTTTAATTAATCCTAACTAAGGACTAATTAAACCCTAGCATGATGAAATGCGAACAAAACGTGAACAAGATCACGGTTCTTTTCGATATTTATGAGTGAGTTATAGGACTTTCTTATGGATGAGACGGAGATCGGTAAAACGCGGTGAGCCGGACAACGTGCCGGAGCCAAAATAAAAAAGGTGCCGTTTTGAGCGGCACCTGTTGAATGTCAGAGGTTATCTTCCGCGACATAATACTGCGGGTCATCCAGTTCATGGCTGCAAAACGGCCCCGCTTTTTTCAGCAGGCTTACGCAGTCGTTGCTCAGATGGCGCAGGCGTATTGTCTTTCCGGCCTCCAGATACCGCGTGGTCAGCTTATCAATCGCCTCGACGCCGCTCGAATCCATCACCCGCGTACCGGCAAAATCCAGCACCACGTTTTGCGTATCATTCTGCGGTTCAAACAGTTCTGAAAACGACGCCGCCGAGCCAAAGAACAACGGCCCTTCCAGCTTATACACCGTCAGCGCGCCCTTGGTTTTCTTCTCGCGGATGCGGATGCGAGCCTGTTGCCAGGCAAAAACCAGCGCCGAGATAATCACACCGCTGATGACCGCAACCGCCAGATCGGTGAAAATCGTAATGACGGTGACAATCAGCATCACCAGCGCATCGGCTTTCGGCATGCGTCGCAGACGGCGTAAAGAACTCCATTCGAACGTGTTGTAGCAAACCACCAGCATAATCCCGGCCAGCGCCGCGACCGGCAGCAGCCCGATGTAACCGGACAGACTCACCACAAAAAGAATCAGCAAAATCGCGCCGACCGTGCCGGAAATTCGCCCGCGCCCGCCCGACGTGAAGTTTATGATCGACTGTCCGATCATCGCACAACCGGCGAAACAGCCGAACAGACCGCAAATCGTATTGCCCGCACCCTGCGCGATGCTTTCGCGATTACCGTTGCCTTTCTGGCCGCCCATTTCATCGAGCACCGTCATGGTCAGCAGCGATTCAATCAGCCCGACCAGCGCAATCACTACCGCATAAGGCAGCACCACTTTCAGCATTTCCAGGCTGAACGGCACGACCGGCAGGCTGAAGTGCGGCAATGCACCGGAGATATCCGCCAGATCCCCGACCCGCAGCGTGTGCAGGTTAAATCCAATTGCCACGGCGGAAACCACAATCAGCGCCGCCAGCGAAGACGGAATGATTTTGGTCAGTTTCGGGAACAGCACGACGACCAGGATCGCCAGCAGCACCAGCATGTACATCAGCGGCCCCTGCCCGGCAATCATGTGGAGCTGCGCCAGCATAATGACAATCGCCAGCCCGTTCACAAAACCGTGAACCGCTGGCAGCGGCACCAGCCGGATAAACTTACCGAGCCGGAATACGCCAATCAGAATCTGAATCACACCGGCAAATATCGTCGCCCACAGCACGTATCCCATACCGTGCTGCGCTGCCAGACTCATCAGCACCACCACGATGGAGCCCGCTGCGCCCGACACCATACCCGGTTTGCCGCCAAACAGCGCGGTCACCAGCCCGATGATAAAAGCGGTGTGCAAGCCGACAATTGGCGAAAGCCCCGCCACCAGCGAAAACCCGACGGCCTCGGGGATCATCGACACCGCAACAACAAATCCTGCCAGCGTTTCGTTCTTCACTTCCGACAACTTAAGACCACGCGGGCTAAACATAAGACATCCGGTTTACTTCCTGTCAGTTAAAAAATTGTGACAAGTATCTAAAAATGGCCGGAACGAGGCAAGGTTTAATCAATCCGGTCAATGATGTAGCGACTGTTCATCGCGATCACAACCGGATCGAGAAAAATGCCGTTCTCGTGTATAATGCGGGGAATTATGGTCATTACATCGCGCAATTACGTTTAATTGCTTGATAATTAAGATATTAAGGTGAGAAAAACATGGGATTCAAATGCGGTATCGTCGGCCTGCCGAACGTCGGTAAATCCACTCTGTTCAATGCGCTGACCAAAGCGGGTATCGAAGCAGCAAATTTCCCGTTCTGCACCATCGAACCTAACACCGGCGTCGTGCCAATGCCCGATCCGCGTCTTGACCAGCTGGCCGAGATCGTAAAACCACAGCGTATCCTGCCGACTACCATGGAATTCGTGGACATCGCCGGTCTGGTAAAAGGCGCATCCAAAGGTGAAGGTCTGGGCAACCAGTTCCTGACCAACATTCGTGAAACCGAAGCGATTGGCCACGTTGTGCGTTGTTTCGAAAACGACAACATCATTCACGTTAACAACAAAGTGGATCCGGCTGACGACATCGATGTCATCAACACCGAACTGGCGTTGTCTGACCTGGATACCTGCGAACGCGCCATTCACCGTGTACAGAAACGTGCCAAAGGCGGCGACAAAGATGCCAAAGCTGAACTGGCGGCGCTGGAAAAATGTCTGCCACAGCTCGAAAACGCGGGCATGCTGCGCGCGCTGGATCTGACCGAAGAAGACAAAGCGGCCATCCGTTACCTGAGCTTCCTGACGCTTAAACCGACCATGTACATCGCCAATGTTAACGAAGACGGTTTTGAAAATAACCCATACCTCGACGTTGTGCGTAAAATCGCAGATGCCGAAGGTTCTGTTGTCGTTGCCGTTTGCGCCGCGGTTGAATCTGATATCGCCGAGCTGGACGACGCTGACCGTGAAGAATTCATGGCCGAGTTAGGCATAGAAGAGCCGGGCCTGAACCGCGTGATCCGCGCCGGTTACGAGCTGCTGAACCTGCAAACCTACTTCACCGCTGGCGTGAAAGAAGTCCGTGCATGGACGATCCCTGTCGGTGCTACCGCGCCACAGGCCGCAGGTAAAATCCACACCGACTTCGAGAAAGGCTTCATCCGCGCACAAACCATCGCGTTCGAAGACTTCATCACCTACAAAGGTGAGCAAGGCGCGAAAGAAGCCGGCAAAATGCGTTCTGAAGGCAAAGAGTACATTGTCAAAGATGGCGACGTGATGAACTTCCTGTTCAACGTGTGATCTCTTCCCTGCTGCAATAAAAAATCCACGCCCTTGCGTGGATTTTTTTATTCTCATTCGCGCAAAAAAGCTCAGCGAAGTTTTTCAGCAATGGCGCTGAACATGAGCGATGCCTCAAGAGGCTGAGCGCTGAAATCAGGCTCTGCTTTTGGCCATGTCGACCACTGAACAATCACCAGATCCTCAGCCGGGTTGACCATAATAATCTGGCCATAAATCCCTAACGCCCACAGCGATCCTTTCAGTGAATCCGAAGGTACCGGGATGACATTTGTAGCATTGACAGGCACTTCATTATTCCACCATTCAAAACCATAAAGGCCGTCCGGATGGGCCGCCGACACGGAATTTTCTGCTTTTGTCCAGTTACCTGCCTGCTCAATCCAGTTTTCAGGCAGGATTTTCTTGCCATCCGGCAGACGTCCGCCGCCCATCACAAACTCGCCGAAGCGTCCCCAGTCTTCCAGTGTGGCATTAAACCCGTGTGCGCCGACATCGTGTTTTCCCGGTTCATAGGAGTGCCAGACGCCATCGTGCGCCATGCCGTAAGGTTGCCAGATGGACTGTTGCAGGTAGGCGGCCAGCGGCATTCCGGTGGCCTTTTCCAGCACATCGCCCAGTAACCACGCGCCGCCGGAGGAGTAAGACCATGACTGCCCGGCCGGATGCGCACGCTTCAGGCCAACAATAATTTTACGCACACAGTCATAGGTTCCCGGTCTGGCCTCACATTGCGTGAGATTGGCAAAATCGGAATGCGGGTTTGTGTAGTCCTCATTCCACGCCACGCCGGAGGTATGCTGAATAAGTTGTTTTATCGTGACGCCATCCCAGGCCGTGCCTTTCAGGTCAGGCTCATAACGCGTGACGAGGTCATCCAGAGAACTGATTTTCCCTTCTTTAATCGCAATCCCCACCAGCGTTGAAACCACGGATTTCCCCACAGAACGCGAGGTCCACAGTGTCTGGTCAGTATTGCCTTCGCCCAGATATTTATAAGCTACCTTGCCGTTTTTCAGCACCAGCATTCCGGTGGCATTCTGGCGTTTGAGGTAATCCTGCAACGTATACGTTTTCCCCCTGACGCTGTATGTGGCTTCTTTCAGCGACTTATCCGTCCGCAGAAACGGCGTGGACTGACCGTGCTTAAACACATCGCCCGCATAATTGCGGTAGTCATTACGAAATCCGATGACGCGCGCGGTCTGATCCCAGTTCAGCATATCTTTCGGGTCAGGCAGCGTTTTGTCCTGCGGCGTCGGGCAACTGCTGAGCATCACACCGTCACAATTTTGCGCGGATTCCGCCAGCGCGGAGGGCACAAATGACCAGGCGGAACCCAAAGCCACGGCCAGCACCAGAGGTTTCATTACCGCCGGAAGAAAGGTTTGTCTGTTTTTCATTGAATGACTCCTGTATCAGAAAACCGGAGTATAGAAAGGAAAAACCCCTTGAAGAAATCACGTTATGGGGGAAAATCCCCCTATAAATTGATGAACTGGAAGAGTTTATGTCTGCCTTACGTTATTCCTTCTCGCAAATTGAGGCCTTTGCCTGCGTCGCGGGATCAGGAAGTTTATCCAAAGCCGCCCTTTTGCTGGGAAAGGATCGCACCACGGTGCGCGATCTGCTGGATTACCTCGAAGACGCGCTGGGCTATACGCTTTTTGTGCGCCAGGGCCGCACATTAATCCTGACCGAACAAGGCCAGCAATTGCACCGGCAAGCACATTTGCTGCTGCGTCAGGCGCAGGCTTTTGAATCTTATGCCCAATCCTTACCGGATGCGGAACGGCAGGAGCTGGTTATGGTGTACGACCCTTTCGTTTCGCCGGCATTTATCGAAGCGGTGATCGTTGAAATGGCTAAAAAAGGCTTGTGTTTCAGTGCCTGGAGCGCTTCCCGTGAAGAAGCCGAAGCCGCATTAAAAAGTGGTAAAGCGCAGGTTGCCGTATGTCAGGCCAATTACCGTGCACTCGGAACAGACATGGAGTGGCGGGCGCTGGGCAACATCGGGCTTGATTTCTACGCGTCCGCACAGTTGTTTCAACACCAGCAACGCCCGCTGACGTTGCTGAATCTCTCGCTTATTCCGCAGGTCGTCATGCACAAAGCACACGACGAGCAAATCACCCGCAGTCTGCAAATATCCGGGCAAACGTTGTACGTCAATGAACGTTCTACCCTGCGCTACCTGCTGGAAAACGCACAGGGCTGGGGATTCTTACCGACACATTTTCAGGCTTCACGCTGGAAAACCGTGCAGGCGATGGAATGTGAAGTGGGTAATCAGGGGCTGGACATTACGATGGTCGCGATCTGGCAACCCGGCGCGGCGAAACAACGCGTCACCGGGGCATTAATTGACGCGCTGCCTTCGTTATGGCGCGAAGCGATGGGCGCCCGCGCTTCTTAAACCTCCTGGGCCTCATCTGCATGCATAAGATCGTAGTCCGCCTGTGCTCTTTCCAGAGCCGGGCCGTATGCCAGCGCCCAGTCATACAGCGCGATGAATGGCTGCTGCAATGTTTGCGCCAGCGGCGTAAGGCTGTATTCCACACCGACCGGCGAGGTGGGCAGCACTTCACGATTAACCAGGCCATTTCGCTCAAGCCGCTTTAAAGCGTCCGCCAGCGCTTTATGCGTGATGCCATCCAGCCGGCGGCGTATTTCGTTGAAACGCGAAGGTCTGGTACAGAGCACTGTGAGAATTAAAATCGACCATTTATTGGTGATATGTTCAAGCACCGGACGCGTTTTTCCTACATCTCTCAAGCTGTTACCATCGATTTCTGCCAAGACGATATACTCCTCTATACCTGATATAAACAAAGTGCGTAATTGTTATTTAGTATAAATTTTATATCATCTGTTTTCCAACCAAACAGGAGAATACAGATGGGCAATTTAGACAACAAAGTGGCCGTGGTACTGGGCGGTGCGAAAGGTATTGGTCTGGCGATTAGCCAGCGGTTTGCCCGCGAAGGTGCGACAACCTGGTTTACCTCGCGGCGTGAAGAAGAGCTTGTGGCCGCTGACGGCAAAATTTCAGGAACCAGGATCCCGCTGCGCGCAGATGTGAGCCAGTTAAGTGAGTTAACCCGCATTATGCAGACGATTCAGGCTGAATCTGGCCAGATTGATGTGCTGGTCATCAACGCTGGAATGTCCGAATACGCCACGATTGATGACATCAGCGCAGCGCATTTTGAACAAATTTTTAGCCTCAATGTGCGCTCGCCGGTTTTTGCTTTACAGGCAGCACTTCCGCTGATGAAATCCGGTGCCAGCGTTGTGCTCGTGGGGTCAATTGCCGATGTGATTGGCACACAAGGATATGGCGTTTACAGCGCCAGTAAAGCGGCGTTACGTTCTTTTGCACGAACCTGGACACGCGAACTGTCTGCACGCGGCATCCGTATTAACGTGGTTGCGCCGGGCCCTGTCGATACTGAAATGATGGCCGCTGCCTCGGAGGAATTACGCCGTGGGTTAACTGACGCCATCCCGCTGGGCCGGTTGGGTAAACCTGATGAAGTTGCCAGTGCCGCATTGTTCCTCGCGAGTGACGAAAGCAGCTATATCGCCGGTGCCGAGATTTGCGTGGATGGCGGTCTGACCCAGGTTTAACTAGGAAACATTCTTTTACGTTGCCTGAGCAAACCGCATTGTCACTGGGGTGTTGCGATTGTAAAATAAAATGATAGTCGCAACACGAAATTTAACAGGAATGAATTCCATGAAAAATGACCTCACCGAGTTTGAACGCTTTGTTATTGAAGACAAAGGGACAGAACGCCCGCACACGGGAGTCTACAATGAGCATTTTTCGCCAGGCCGCTATGTCTGCAAACGCTGTGGAACGCCGCTGTATACCTCAGAGCACAAATTTGAATCGCACTGCGGCTGGCCGTCTTTTGATGATGAAATTCCGGGAGCCGTTGAACGTGTTCCTGATGCTGACGGACGCAGAACCGAAATCGTCTGTGCCACGTGTCAGGCGCATCTGGGCCACGTGTTTGAAGGCGAGTATTTAACCGAGAAAAACCTGAGACACTGCGTGAACTCCGTGTCCCTGAATTTTGAAAGCGTCGGGGAAGAGTAACGCCCTCACAACCGCGCAATATTCCGGTACAGACAGATGCGGTTCCCGGCCTGCATTTTGTTAATCAGGCGGGAACGGCTGGCGTAGATGGTTTTAATATTCACGCCCAGACGTTCGCCGATCTGCCGGGTATCTAATCCTTCCTGAAGACAGGACAACACTTCGCCTTCACGTTCGGAAAGTTTGGCTTTTACGCGGTAATTGAAATGCGCATGGTTCAGCGACAGGCATGAAAGCACTTCGCTGATCCCGCTGCGCCTGTCGATGAAAATCACGTTCTCCAGATGGCATAACGCGTAATAATCAAAGTCGTTGTCGATAAAAGCGAAAACTTTCTTACCCTGAGATAAGCACTGTTCCACCTGCGAACGACGGGTCGACTCCACGTCGACAATGACATAACCGGCGCCAAACGTATTGGATGAAAACATCGCTTTTAATCCGACATTGAAAAAATTATCTTCGGAAAAAATAATGCATGGCGAGTCCATAGTAATTCCTTTTTTTTCTTGCTGTCCGTTTACGATCCCGATCGTCAGTCATTAACCTGTTTTTATATTTACAGATTAAGTTAATTTTTTCATAATAATTCAAGTAAACAAATCAGCATAAGATGATTATTACGTGGGGGATTTCTTACAGGCGTAGCCACAATCTGAAATAGCGTTAAAGCCACTCATTGTTTATTTGTTATTTAGGAAAAATAGCTTACAACTGTCGCCCGAATATTAAAACGGGTAACACATGCGTCTTAGCAACCGACTCTCTATTACTTTTATTGGCTTTGTTGAATAAATCGAACTTTTTGCCGTAATCAGGATCAGATCACCACATTCTCGATCCTGTAGCGG
>NZ_JAEMGT010000173.1:0-4872 GCF_017655185.1 Rahnella sp. ChDrAdgB13
GCGCAGTGAAAGAGCCCGGGGGGTCTTGGGGGGTGGCGGCGATAGGCCGCCCCCCAAGTCGGTGTGGGCCGACGCCCACGACCTTGAATTTGAATTTGAAGTTGAAGTTGAAGTTGGCTTTAAAGTATTTATGTAAGTACCTTAAACATCACACTCGTCGACTCCAGCACGCCTCCCGTCGACATTGCATACTGCGGAATGATCCCGCTCAGCGTAAACCCCTGATTTTCATACAGCGTCTGCGCCGGACTGCCCGTAACGGTATCCAGCACCAGCAGGGTTTTGCCCTCTTCACGCGCCAGCGCTTCCACCGCATCCATCAGCTTTTTCGCCACGCCTTTACGGCGCCCTTCCGGATGGACCATCAGTTTCACCACGTCGCCGCGATGGAGGCCGTTGCCCGGTTGATCGACCACCAGCTGGACGGTGCCGATGATTTTTCCGGCTTCGCGGGCGACCAGAAGACGCTTTTCGCCACGCTCAAAAGCAGGCAATAATTTTTGCCAGAACGCCTGCGCCTGCACAAACCCGAACGGCAGAATGAACCCGATGCTTGCGCCGAGCGCCACCGACTGCATCAGGGTTTCTGCCAGCGCGTCCAGATCCGCCTCCGGCAATACGCCACCCTGCACTTCACTTATCACGACTTCTCTGCCGTTTTGCATAATGATGCTCCTGTTCTGTCAGATTTAAGGACGTGAAATCACAATGGCGTAGCGGGCATCCGCCGGGCCGGGAACGTGGAATGACGAGGTGCCGTGAAGATGGAAACGCAGGCAATCTCCGGCCTCAAGCCGGTAAGTGCGTGAAGCGAGCGTGAACTCCAGTATGCCTTCCAGCATCCAGATATGCTGCTCGAGGCCGTCCACCGGCGGGGAATCATACGAAATCGTGGCACCGGCTTTTAACGTGCCGGAGATCAGTTCGGCGCGAAAACCCGGTGCGGGCGGGGAAACCGAACGGCGCGCAAAACCGGTTTCGCGGTCATGCCACACCGGCTGCTGCGCGGCGCGGATAAGCTCCGGCGGGTTATCCTCCAGCGCCATCAGCAGGCGCGAGGTAGTCAGCCCGTACGCCGCGCTCAGTTTGCCCAGCAGCGACGCGGTCGGGCTGGTTTCTGCACGCTCCACGCGGGAAAGCGTTGCCCGGCTGATGCCCGTGCGTTGCGCCAGTTGTTCCAGCGACCAGCCCTGGCTGACGCGTAATTCTGCCAGCCGTTCGGCCAGACGCAGATCGTGACTGTCCTGCCCTTCTTCCATTTCGTTCCCCTTGAAAATTCTCAATACAGGGAAAATATCTCTCATTTGAGAAATGCGCAAGTTAAAATAATGTAAGCAGAAAGTATTAGCTAAGTTGTACAAAAATAATAAAGTTGTACAGCTTTCAGATCAGGCGCTAGAGTTACGATAAGTTGGATGAATATTTTTGGATTTAACTATGTCTCTTTACAGCATCGGCGAAGTCGCCCGAATTTGTGGTATCAACCCGGTCACGCTTCGCGCATGGCAACGCCGCTATGGTTTGCTTAAACCGCAGCGCACCGAAGGCGGCCACCGCCTCTTTAACGATGATGATCTCGACACCATCCGCACCATTCTGGGCTGGATCAATCGCGGCATTCCCGTCGGCCAGGTGAAATCCCTGCTGGAAGGCAAAGTCGAGGCATTGCCCGGCGGCTGGTCGCAGGGCGAACACCGTCTTCTGACCGCGCTTCAGGACGGACGCAGCAACAAAGTGCGTCAGCTGATTATCGAACTGGGGCGGGAATATCCGGCGGCCACGTTTGTGAATAATATTTTGCGCCCGTTGCGTGAGCGCCTGAGTTCCGGCGATTCACGGCTGCTGATGATGCGCAGCCAGCTCGACGGGCTGATCATCGAGCACGCTGTGATGTGTATGAATGCCGCACGTAAACGGCCGGGAACCCCGGCAACGCTGACCGGCTGGGGGCACACCGACAGCACCGAGCTGTGGCTCGAAGCCATTGTGCGTTGCGAAGAAGGTATGCAGGTTGAAATCCTGCCGGTTCCGCTGGATGAGCCACATCTGGAAAACCTCAGCGGCTCGCAAATATTGTTGTGGTCGGAAGGCAAGCTCACGCAGATCCAGCGCCAGCGCCTTCTGAACTGGGTGGAACAAGGGCTTTCGATCATTCTTCTGGGCAGCTCGGCGGTTATTCTCAGCGCCGGAGAAGACGAACCTCACGAAGAGTCTGAGCCGGCGCTTTTGCCGCATGACGAAAGTCACACCATTCTTCAGATGGTGCCTTTGCGCAAAGAAGGAAAAAAATAATGATTAAACATTTTCCTGAGCCCGCCATTGCTCCCGACGTTTTGTCGCGGCTTTGCGAATTTTATCATCAGCTTGAGATGAGCCAGCTGCCGCAGCTTTCCCGCATCTATCACCCGCATGTGGTGTTTATCGATCCGGTTTCGCATTACGACGGCGTGGACGCGCTCGAGCGCTATTTCTCGCAGTTGCTCAGGAAAGTGAATTATTGCCGCTTTGAAATTCAGCCCCCGCTGTTGCAGGGCGACGAAGCATCCCTGTTCTGGCAGATGGAGTTTTCCCATCCTGCCCTGAAAAAAGGCCAGCCGATGTTTCTCCACGGCGCGAGCCATATCCGCCTGCACGATAACCGCGTCATTTATCAGCGTGATTATTACGACCTCGGCGCGATGCTGTATGAGCATCTGCCGGTGCTCGGCGGCGCCGTCCGCGTAGTCAAAGCCAGGTTGAAATAATGCGCCGCGTTCTGATTACCGGTGCCAGTTCAGGTATCGGAAAACAGCTGGCACAGGATTACGCCGCCGAAGGCTGGGAAGTGACGGCGTGCGGGCGCAGTCTGGAAAAAGTCCTCAGTACGGCAGCCGCCAGTCCGCTGATTATTCCGCTGTGTTTTGATATCACCGATTTGGCCGCCACGCGTCAGGCGTTACACGACGTACAGGCCGATTTAGTGATTCTGTGCGCCGGAACCTGTGAATACCTGGATAACGGCGTGGTGGAAGCCGAAAAAGTTGCCCGCGTAATGAACGCCAATTTCATCGGCCCGGTCAATTGCCTGGACGCCCTGCTGCCGGGTTTAGCAGCCGGAAGTCGCGTTGCGATCGTCGGTTCCACCGCCTGGCTTTTGCCCTTTTCGCGCAGTGAAGCGTATGGCGCATCGAAAGCCGCGCTGGCCTTTTTCGCACGTTCACTGAGCGTCGATCTGGCTCCGCGTCAGATTCACATTTCGCTGATCCAGCCGGGATTTGTGGAAACACCGCTGACGGCGCGAAACAATTTTCCGATGCCGATGATGGTGACCGTCACGCAGGCTTCTCAGCACATTCGAAAAAAACTGGCGCGCGGTGCCAGTGAAATTGCATTCCCGCCGCTTTTTGCCGGTTTCCTCAGGGTGGCATCTTTGCTGCCGGTGAGTCTGCAAAAATGGTTATGTCGGAAAATGGTGAAATGAAATGACAATAAAAGTGGCGATCGTGGGAAGCGGCATTTCGGGCCTGAGCTGTGCGTGGATGCTGGCGAAAAGCCAACCCGGCTGCGAGATCACGGTTTTCGAATCGTCGGCAACGTTAGGCGGGCATACTGCCACGCAGGACGTGATTTCAGACGGCAAAGCCTACGCCATCGACACCGGTTTTATTGTCTACAACTCGCGGACGTATCCGCATTTCATCGCCCTTTTGCGCGAGCTGGGCATTGAAGGCCAGCCGACGGAAATGAGTTTTTCCGTGCGCAATCCGGCCAGCAAGCTTGAATATAACGGGCATTCGCTCAACAGCCTGTTTGCCCAGCGCCGCAATCTGTTCAGGCCGCAATTCTGGCGCTTCATTTTCGAGATCCTGCGCTTTAATAAACTCTGCAAGGCGCGCCTGCTGAACCCACACAATGACGAAGATACGCTGGCCGATTTGCTCGATCAAAATGGCTTTTCGCCGTTTTTCGCACTGCATTATGTGTTGCCGATGGGCGCGGCGATCTGGTCGTCCTCGCTGGGCGACATGGCGAATTTTCCGCTGTCGATGTTCCTGCGATTCTTTGATAACCACGGGCTGCTCGATGTGACAAATCGTCCACAATGGAGGGTGGTGCCGGGCGGTTCGCGTGAATATATCCGCCGCTTACAGGCGCGGTTACCCGCCAGTGTGAAACTGCTGACGGACGCTCCGGTGACTAAAGTCATCCGTTCTTCTTGCGGCGTGGTTGTGCATTACGCGCAGGGCGAAGCGCATTTCGATCAGGTGGTTTTCGCCTGCCATTCGGATGAAGCACTGGCGATTTTGGGCGAACAGGCCACGGCCGATGAGCGCGACATTCTCGGTGAGCTGCCTTATCAGGCCAACGACGTGATTCTGCATACCGATACCCGCCTGCTGCCGCGTGAAAAACGTGCATGGGCGAGCTGGAATTATCAGTTGCCGAATACCGTTAGTGACGCGCTGCGCGGGGATATGCGTGATGGCAATCCATCAAACATGCGCCGTGCCAGCGTGACGTACAACATGAACATTTTGCAGGGGCTGGACGCGCCGAAAACCTTCTGCGTTTCGCTCAATCCGCTCACGCCGGTTGACGGCAGCAAAGTCCTGTTCCGCGCGACCTATATGCATCCGGTGCTGAACGTCGCCAGCCATCATGCGCAGCAGCAGCGTTACCGGATCAACGGCGTCAACCGCACCTGGTTCTGCGGCGCTTACTGGTACAACGGTTTCCATGAAGACGGCGTCAACAGCGCCCGCGACGTGGCCGAACAGCTGACCCTGCAACTTGAACGCGAAGACACCGCCGGGCAGGCCGAACGGGAATGAGATGAACGCATCCCACACCACGACAGCGGAGTAATGAATTAGCAATCAATGACCACTTTTT
>NZ_JAEMGT010000174.1:0-2341 GCF_017655185.1 Rahnella sp. ChDrAdgB13
CATGGCCTCTTTACCCGCAGAAGCCATCACTTTCACAGCGACTTTTTCACCCAGGGCTTCAAGTTGCCGCTCGAGTTCTTTCAGCCCCTGAACCTCCATTCGGATCATGATGAATCCTCATAAAAATATATGATGTAGTCCCTCACAAGCCGATATTGCACGCTGTTGCTCGGCAATGTGGTGCAGTCCTGAACAATGCCACCGCGCTCAACATACTGGACTGGATAATCCGCGATTTTTCCATGCCTTATATCGCGCCATGCTTCCCATATGGCACGGTCCAGTTCCACGACAGCGGTATAATCATTAACCTTATAAATCGATATCTGAAACCGTCCTGCGATTAGGCCGGTACGCACCAACCCACCATCTACCTCAGGATCGGATATGCGCTGGAAAGTGATCCCTTGCTGGACCGGATCAGGGAGTAAGAGGGGATAAACAGGCATGCCGGAGAGTTCGCCGAGTGCTTTGAGAATGGCATTTTCAATCATGGCGCGTATCTCTCTCAGCCTTGAGGATAAGCCGGTCTTTCAGACTGTGGTCAACGGAAACAACGGTGTAGCTTGCATCCTTCCACTTCACCTTCCAGTCAATACTGACGTCTCGCCCGGACCTGATAGTGAAATGCCAAGTTTCCACAACCTGTTGCTGATCCAGTGTTCTGATCTTCCGGTTGGATTTCATTTCTACCGCCGCCCAGACCTTGGCAACATCGACAGGCATACCAGGCAAAGGTTCTCCCAGAGGGCCTGTCGATATATTTATGACCTGAAGCGTTATCTGTTCAGTGAGCCTGCCGGCTTCGAGACCCGTCGTCATAAAATCATCCTTAAACAATCGTTGGAGTGTGTAGGGTATAAATGAAAGCAGTCACGCTAAAAGGAAGATTGCCCTGAGAGTAACGCTGTTCCTCTTCTCCATTTTTTACTCTGTCGAAAATGCCCACCAAAATGAGAGTTGAGCGTTTGACTCTTTGTAAAGCCTCCCCCTCTATGACTTCTCCGGAATCATCAATGATCAATGAGCGTGAGCCCTTCACGTAATCCAAAATCACAGCGCTGGCCTGATAAATCGCCTCCTGAAGGTCACTATCAGCGGCATCAGTATCAATACGGAGATAGGACTTAACCTCGTCAAGCGTAACCAGCCCGATCATGATTTTGCCCTCGCATCCCGCCCACGCTTAACCGCAAGTTTCCATCCTTTTGAAGACGGTTCACCTGGCTTATCGGTTGTCTCTGCGTGGCAATACCAGACCGACCCTGCCCATGTGACGCTGTCGCCGGGTAAGTACTTTTCACCGTCTTTGAATATGTCGCGGTAAATCATTACCGGGATGTTGAAGGATTTTTCGGTTTTGGTGCCGCTGGCCAACCGAGCGGTGAGGGTAAATTCACGCTCATTGACTTGGCTGATATCAACGGAGGAGATGCCATCCACCAAACATTCCCAGCCATTTAAACCGGTTGTTTTCTGGAATGAACGCCATAAACCTCCCTGATGTATGGCATAACTACCGCGAGGGTATGACTTCTCCTCATCAATGCACGGCATTATTTCTAACTGCAGCGCATCTTTGCCGTCTTCTCCCGGATCCCCATTTTTGGGGATAGGAAGCGCTGATACAGCATCTTTCACCATCTGCTCAATATCGGGCAGCTCCGGCGCAGCTGGGATTTCAATCTCACCCACAGCTTTTCGAACCATCCCTTCAATGTCAGGTAATTCTGGTGATTTCGGCACCGGAATTTCTGACACTGCGGCTTTCACTAGTTGCTGGATATCGGGTAGCTCAGGAGGTTTAATTTCGATCCCTGCCACAGCAGTTCTTACCATTAGCTCGATATCAGGTAATTCTGGCTGTTCAGGGGATTCCGGCACAGGTATTGTAGATACGGCCTCTTTCACCAGTTGCTGGATGTCTGGTAATTCAGGCGCGGCGGGGATATTAATCTGCGCTAAAACAGCCCTGACGATGGCATTTTCATCAGGCGCTGCCTCTGAAAGTTTTTTCACCATATCCGTCAGATGTTCAATTTCCCTGGCCTGTACGGCCAGGGTAGTTTCATATTTCCGCTGTAAGACTGACAATTGCTCCCCTACGGTTTCACCAACAACCTTCAGCAGTGACATGTCACGTTCATTCATGAGTAAGCAGTCCTTTCAGCATTGCCCTGACCATGAACTGCTCGGGCTCAGATAGAGCTTTGCTGTTCTGATCATCAACTGGCGGTGTCGGCGTGATGGCGGTTTGTGATTTGCTGGCCGAGCCAAAGGGATCATCCTGAGCATCGCGCTTAGCGAGTGCAGACAGGCTGTAATTTTGCTGTTGCATATA
>NZ_JAEMGT010000175.1:0-3109 GCF_017655185.1 Rahnella sp. ChDrAdgB13
AGCTGAAAAATCTCGGTCTGCACAGAGTCAATCTAAAACACCTTTGGTGTTGTAAGGTTAAGCCTCTCGGGTCATTAGTACTGGTTAGCTCAATGCATCGCTGCACTTACACACCCAGCCTATCAACGTCTTAGTCTTAAACGTCCCTTCAGGTGGCTTAAAGCCACAGGGAAGACTCATCTCGAGGCAAGTTTCGCGCTTAGATGCTTTCAGCGCTTATCTTTTCCGCATTTAGCTACCGGGCAATGCCATTGGCATGACAACCCGAACACCAGTGATGCGTCCACTCCGGTCCTCTCGTACTAGGAGCAGCCCCTCTCAATCTTCCAACGCCCACGGCAGATAGGGACCGAACTGTCTCACGACGTTCTAAACCCAGCTCGCGTACCACTTTAAACGGCGAACAGCCGTACCCTTGGGACCTACTTCAGCCCCAGGATGTGATGAGCCGACATCGAGGTGCCAAACACCGCCGTCGATATGAACTCTTGGGCGGTATCAGCCTGTTATCCCCGGAGTACCTTTTATCCGTTGAGCGATGGCCCTTCCATTCAGAACCACCGGATCACTATGACCTACTTTCGTACCTGCTCGAGCCGTCACTCTCGCAGTCAAGCTAGCTTATGCCATTGCACTAACCTCACGATGTCCGACCGTGATTAGCTAACCTTCGTGCTCCTCCGTTACTCTTTAGGAGGAGACCGCCCCAGTCAAACTACCCACCAGACACTGTCCTCACCCCGGATCACGGGGCCGAGTTAGAACATCAAACATTAAAGGGTGGTATTTCAAGGTTGGCTCCACGCAGACTGGCGTCCACGCTTCAAAGCCTCCCACCTATCCTACACATCAAGGCTCAATGTTCAGTGTCAAGCTATAGTAAAGGTTCACGGGGTCTTTCCGTCTTGCCGCGGGTACACTGCATCTTCACAGCGAGTTCAATTTCACTGAGTCTCGGGTGGAGACAGCCTGGCCATCATTACGCCATTCGTGCAGGTCGGAACTTACCCGACAAGGAATTTCGCTACCTTAGGACCGTTATAGTTACGGCCGCCGTTTACCGGGGCTTCGATCAAGAGCTTCTCCTTGCGGATAACCCCATCAATTAACCTTCCGGCACCGGGCAGGCGTCACACCGTATACGTCCACTTTCGTGTTTGCACAGTGCTGTGTTTTTATTAAACAGTTGCAGCCAGCTGGTATCTTCGACTGGCTTCAGCTCCGGGAGCAAGTCCCTTCACCTACGCGCCAGCGTGCCTTCTCCCGAAGTTACGGCACCATTTTGCCTAGTTCCTTCACCCGAGTTCTCTCAAGCGCCTGAGTATTCTCTACCTGACCACCTGTGTCGGTTTGGGGTACGATTTCGTGTTACCTGGAGCTTAGAGGCTTTTCCTGGAAGCATGGCATCAGCTACTTCACCACCGTAGTGGCTCGTTATCACGCCTCAGGGTTAGTATGCAACCGGATTTACCAGGTCACACCCCCTACACGCTTGAACCGGGACAACCGTCGCCCGGCCAGCCTAGCCTTCTCCGTCCCCCCTTCGCAGTAACACCAAGTGCAGGAATATTAACCTGCTTCCCATCGACTACGCTTTTCAGCCTCGCCTTAGGGGTCGACTCACCCTGCCCCGATTAACGTTGGACAGGAACCCTTGGTCTTCCGGCGTGCGGGTTTTTCACCCGCATTATCGTTACTTATGTCAGCATTCGCACTTCTGATACCTCCAGCAAACCTCACAGTTCACCTTCGACGGCTTACAGAACGCTCCCCTACCCAACAACGCCTAAGCGTCGCTGCCGCAGCTTCGGTGCATGGTTTAGCCCCGTTACATCTTCCGCGCAGGCCGACTCGACCAGTGAGCTATTACGCTTTCTTTAAATGATGGCTGCTTCTAAGCCAACATCCTGGCTGTCTATGCCTTCCCACATCGTTTCCCACTTAACCATGACTTTGGGACCTTAGCTGGCGGTCTGGGTTGTTTCCCTCTTCACGACGGACGTTAGCACCCGCCGTGTGTCTCCCGTGATAACATTCTTCGGTATTCGTAGTTTGCATCGAGTTGGTAAGCCGGGATGGCCCCCTAGTCGAAACAGTGCTCTACCCCCGAAGATGAGTTCACGAGGCGCTACCTAAATAGCTTTCGGGGAGAACCAGCTATCTCCCGGTTTGATTGGCCTTTCACCCCCAGCCACAAGTCATCCGCTAATTTTTCAACATTAGTCGGTTCGGTCCTCCAGTTAGTGTTACCCAACCTTCAACCTGCCCATGGCTAGATCACCGGGTTTCGGGTCTATACCTTGCAACTTGACGCCCAGTTAAGACTCGGTTTCCCTACGGCTCCCCTATACGGTTAACCTTGCTACAAAATATAAGTCGCTGACCCATTATACAAAAGGTACGCAGTCACCCAACAAAGTAGGCTCCCACTGCTTGTACGTACACGGTTTCAGGTTCTATTTCACTCCCCTCGCCGGGGTTCTTTTCGCCTTTCCCTCACGGTACTGGTTCACTATCGGTCAGTCAGGAGTATTTAGCCTTGGAGGATGGTCCCCCCATATTCAGACAGGATGTCACGTGTCCCGCCCTACTCATCGAACTCACAATCTGTGCATTTTTGTGTACGGGACTATCACCCTGTACCGTGCGACTTTCCAGACGCTTCCACTAACACACAAACTGATTCTGGTTCTGGGCTCTTCCCCGTTCGCTCGCCGCTACTGGGGGAATCTCGGTTGATTTCTTTTCCTCGGGGTACTTAGATGTTTCAGTTCCCCCGGTTCGCCTCATTACACTATGTATTCATGTAATGATAATGTGTCGAAACACACTGGGTTTCCCCATTCGGGTATCGTCGGGTATAACGGTTCATATCACCTTACCGACGCTTTTCGCAGATTAGCACGCCCTTCATCGCCTCTGACTGCCTAGGCATCCACCGTGTACGCTTAGTCGCTTAACCTCACAACCCGAAGGTGTTTCCACCGTCGCATTGCGATTATTTGAGAGACTCTGTTACAGGCTAATCACCACTCAGTACTTCTACGGAGAGTGATGTTCAGCTGTAAACTTTCAATTTTTCAGCTTGTTCCAGATTGTTAAAGAGCAA
>NZ_JAEMGT010000028.1:0-8414 GCF_017655185.1 Rahnella sp. ChDrAdgB13
GCGTAAGGATTGCCTGAGAAAGTCAGCGACGAGGGGAGCTTTTATCTAAATCCGATTTATTCAACAAAGCCAGGATAATAATGACAATACGGTAGGCGGAACGCTGCAAATTGCCACCGGAAATACGCTGAAGCTGTTTAACCGTCCGGCTGATTTGCCGATGACGCATAAAACGGCCATGGGCAAATTACAGTTTTCCCGCGCGGGTGAGGGCATCAAAGTGACAAACCCGACGCCTTATTATATTTCCCTGAACAAACTGCTGGTGGATGGTAAGGCAGTCAGACTCGATGTCATTAAAGGCACCAGTATGATTGCGCCATTTTCTGCCAGTCACTATCCGGTGAGCGCCGGGCAGGGCAAAGCAGAATGGGCAGCAATCAACGATTTTGGTGGAGTGGAGACGTTCCATGGCACGGTTAACTAAGCCTTTAGCATCCGGCATTTTGCTGATGCTATGCGGCATCTCTGGCGGACAGGCGGCGACCACGGACATGAAAGCCACGGTGGTAGATGGCAATTGCCAGGTCGCAGTGGATACCGCGACCATCACGTTCCCGAACCGGGACGTTTCGCAATTCAGCAGCGGTACGGCAGCGATCCTTCCGCTGGGCGTGAACGTAAACTGCGAAGGGATGCAGGGCAAAGCCCCGTCACTGACCGTGACCGGTGAATCTTCGCAGCTTAGTGACACCCGGCTGTACCGCGTGGCCAGTTCGACGGCGCAGTTCGTCGGTTTCATGCTGAAAAAGGGCACGCTGAACAACCTGACAGATTTTTATAACGCCACAGGCACAGTAGCACCGGGCGACACGGTCGCCCTGACGCAGGATAACGGCAGTTTTGTGCAGCCCTTTTCCGTGGGACTTGTGCAGGGCGCCGGTGATCCGCAGCTGAATGCCGGAACGGTCAGCGCAAAAATCACGTTTGCCTTTATCTTTCCCTGACGCTTTCTACAGATAAACAAAATGAAAAATCACAACATTTTATCAGGGCACCTGACCGCTCTGAGGGCTGCCTTTTGTCTGTGTCTGCTGGCGATAACCGCCCGCGCAGGAGCGGCAGATGTGCAATTCACCGCCAGGTTTCAGGCGCCCACCTGTCAGGTTTCTGCCCCCCCTGTGCTGGATTTCGGTTCGGTGCAGTCATCCGGGATCCGCAGCGGAGACAGCCTGGCGAATCCGTTGCCGCTGGCGATCATCCTCACGCAATGCGCCGGTTTTGTCGGTGCAGTGCAAAAACCGGGCGTGAAAGTCTCCGGTACCGGCAACACCGCTTCGGGAGATTTTTTGTTCCTGCAACCGGGGACTTCTCAGGTGGTGAATTACGGGGTGCGCATTGTCACCGCTCAGGGTGACGTGGTGGATAACACCACCGTGCTGCCGGTAGCGCTGGATGGGTCAGGCTTTGACGGTGGCAGCGCCAGCATTGCGCTGAAAGCAGCGTTGTCCTGTGGCAACCAATGCAACGACGCCGCCACCAAAGGGGGAACGTTAAATGCCAGCGTCACCTTCGATTTCGTCTATCAGTAAGGGGCTTCCTGTGCATTTTATTCCTCTGTTTTTACGCCGTGTGCTGCTGTGCGCCGGGTTAATGATGACGCTGACTCACAACGCTGCCGCCGCCGGTGACGGGATCAGCCTCAGCCGGACGCGGGTCATTTTCCAGTCCACTGACAGTGCGCAAACGCTGACGATCCAAAACCACGGTTCGCGGCCCTATCTGGTGCAGTCTGCGGTTGTCGGTTCGCCGCAGGGGCGTGAAGCGGCACCCTTTATGACCACGCCGCCGCTGTTCCGGCTGGAAGAAAACAGCAAAAACAGCCTGCGGATTTTGCGCAAGGGCGATGGCGCGCTGCCTGCCGATCGTGAATCGGTATTTTATTTCACCGCGATCGCCGTGCCGGCCATGACGCAACCGAAAGACGCGCAAGAGGCCTCGCTGGCGGCGCGTATTTCCGTCGGCATTCAGAACACCATCAAGCTGTTTTATCGCCCGGTGGGTCTGGCTATGACGGCAGAAGAAGCGCAGGGGCGCCTGACGTTCCATCTTCAGGATGGCAGCGTTGAGGTGAAAAACCCGACGCCTTATTACCTGACGTTCTCGCGTCTGGCGTTTGACGGTCGTGACGTCGCGGTGCGCGATGTCGTGCCGATGATCGCGCCTTTTTCACAGGCCAGTTATCCGGTAACAGGGGCTGTGCGGCAGGCGCAGTGGACGGTGATCAATGATTACGGCGGTAACAGCCCGCTGTTCACTGCGCCGGTGCAGGGCGGGAGCAAATGATGAAGCGTTTCCTGAAAGTGCCGCTGCTCATCGCCATGCTGGCCGCGGCGTTGCCGTGTCTGGCCGCGCAGGAACACCCTGACGGCTTGTCGATCAATCAGTTCCGCATTGTGTATCCGGCTTCTGAAACCAAAGGCATTACCTGGTCAATGACCAACAACACTCACCGCGCCTATCTGATGCAGTCGTGGGTACGCCCGCTGGATCAGGCGACCGGATTGCCGGTGGCCGAAGAAGACAACAAAGGCCCGCACGATGCACTTCCGCTGCTGGTGACACCGCCGCTCAAACGCGTCGATCCCGGCGAACCGCTGACGTTGCGACTGCGCCAGACCGGCTCGTCGCTGCCGCAGGACAGGGAATCCGTCTTTTATCTTTCGGTGAAAGGCATTCCGTCGGCGCCGGATAAAGCCAGCCAGACCGGGGGACAGCTGGTCGTCGCCGTGGTGAACAACATGAAACTGTTTTATCGCCCGGCGGGTTTACCGGCAGGCGGTGTGACAAAGGCGTCAGAGCAGCTTCGTTTCAGTCTGCAAGGCGATGCGCTGGTGGTGGATAACCCGACGCCGTTTTACCTCAATTTCAGCCAGCTGAAAGTGGGAGGCCAGGCGCTTCCTGCCGCCACACTGCGCACGCTGGTTCCGCCAAAAGGGCAGCAGCGTTATCCGGTGCCGAAAGGGGCGCGTAATGAGGTGGAATGGCAGGTGATCGGAGAAGACAGCCGGCCAACGCCAGTGCAGAGCAAAACGTTATAAAACAAGTGATTGTGCAAAGACACATTGTAAGCCATCAGATCGCATGACCGGCATATCCGGAACAGCTAATAAATTATTGCAGAGCAGGGAACGACCTTGAGTAAGACATTGACATCCTGTTTAGGGACTAACGGAATGGCAGGCCACACCCGCGCCTTCCCGCGCAAAACGCTTGCGCTGTTTGTATTAATGAGTTGCCAGAACACCTGGGCGGCGGATTATTTTGACCCTGAATTACTTTCACTGGGCACCGGCGCATCGGATGTCGATCTGTCTGCGTTTTCCGAGGCAGGCGGCGTGGCTGAAGGGAATTATCCGGTGACTATTTTCGTGAACCAGCACGAAGCGGTTTCACGAACACTGGTGTTTAGCAAAAACGCGCAGGGCGCTATCGCACCGGAACTGACGCCGGCGCTGCTCAACACGCTGGGCGTCAACGTGGATCAGTTGCCTGCGTTCAAAGGCTTGCCGAAAGAGAAGCCGGTGGAAGATCTTCCGGCGTTGATCCCGCAATCCACCGTCAAATTTGATTTATCGCGCCTGCGACTGGATGTCAGCATTCCGCAGGTGGCGATGCAGCCGGGCAGGGACAGCCAGACCGATCCGTCGCAATGGGATGACGGTATCCCGGCTATGTTGTTTAACTACAACCTCAGTGCCGGTCGTAACGAACAGACGCTCAACAGCGATACCCGCGTGAACAACAGCCTGTTTGCCAACGTGCAGACCGGTGCAAACCTCGGCGCATGGCGTCTGCGCAGTACCGTCACGCACAGCCATTCCGACTCGGATGGCGGCAATAACAGCGACAGCACGCGTTTTTCTAACACCTATCTGTCACGCGATATCCGCGACTGGCGTTCCCGTCTGACGATGGGGGAATCCAGCACCGGCAGCGACGTGATTGATGGGGTGCCGTTCCGCGGGATCCAGCTCAGTTCTACCGAGCAGATGATGCCTGCCCGTTTGCGTGGTTTTGCTCCGCAGATCACCGGCGTCGCCAACAGCAATGCCCGCGTCACCGTGCGTCAGAACGGCTATGTGGTGTATGAAACGTACGTCGCACCCGGTCCGTTTGAAATTAAAGATGTCTATCAGGCAGGTAACGCCGGAGACCTCGACGTATCAGTCACCGAAGCCGACGGCAGCGTACACAGTTTTGTGGTGCCTTATTCTTCACTGCCGGTGATGCTGCGCCCCGGTGGCGTCAGATATGAGGTCACTGCCGGTCGTTATAACGGCGGCATGACGCAGGGTTCGCGCGAGTCAGAGTTTGTGCTCGCCACGCTGATTTACGGTTTGCCTAAAAACCTGACGTTGTACGGCGGCATGCTGGGCTCGCAAAACTACAGTGCCCTGACGCTGGGCAGCGGCCTTTCGCTCGGGGATATGGGGGCGTTTTCCGCCGACGGGACATTCTCCGGGGCGAAGTTTGAAGACAGCGATCGCCAGACCGGCGGGTCATGGCGTATGCGTTACTCCAAAAGCATGCTGACTACCGGCACGTCCTTTGACCTGACGGCGCTGCGCTATTCCACCCGAAATTATTACAGTTTCGCGGAATACAACAGCATGGGATATGCGCAGAAGGATGACGTTTCGCCGTGGACGCTGAGCCGCCGTCGCAGCAGTTTCCAGACGCAGGTGACTCAGCAGCTGGGCAATTATGGTTCGGTCAGTTTGCGCGCCAACCGTGATGATTACTGGGGATCGACCAAAACGCTGACCAGCCTTTCGGCAGGGTATAACGGCAGTTACCGGGGCGTCAGCTACGGCCTTTATTACACCGTTGACCGGATGAAAGGCAACGGCGACTGGCCTGAGAACCGTCAGGTGTCCTTCAACCTGAGCGTGCCGTTCAGCATCTTCAGCTCATCCTCCGCGCTGCAAAACACTTACGCCAGCGCTCAGATGACGCATGACAATAAAGGCCGCACGCAGAACCAGACCGGAATTTCCGGCAGTAACGCAGATGGCGCGCTCTCCTACAGCGTGATGCAGGGCTGGGGAAATCAGGATCAGGTCAGTAACAGCAACCTGAATCTGGGCTATCAGGGCAGTAAAGGCAATGTGTCAGCCGGTTACGGCTACTCAGGTGACATGCGTTCGATGAACGTCAACATGAACGGCGGTGCGGTGGTACACGGTGAAGGAGTGACGTTGTCACGTCCTCTCGGCAGTTCTGTCGCGCTGGTCAGCGCACCGGGTGCCGGCGGCGTAGATCTGTCAAATGGCAGCGGAAAAACCGACTCACGCGGTTATGCGATAGTGCCTTATCTGTCCGATTACACCCGTAACAGCGTGGGTCTGGATCCGAGTTCATTGCCGGACAACGTCGATTTGCCGCAAAACCAGCAAACCGTGTATCCGACGAACGGCGCGGTGGTGAAGGCCGACTTTGCCACCCGTATCGGTTATCAGGTGTTAATGACCCTGACCCGCACTGCCGGGGCTGGCATGGTGCCATTTGGTGCAACCGTCTCGTTACTGGACAAAACGGCGCAAGACGAAACGACCGGCATCGTCGGTGATAACGGTCAGGTTTATCTGACCGGCTTACCGCAAAAAGGCGCGCTGTCCGTGACCTGGGGTAAGGGCAACGATAAGCAGTGCCGCGTCAGTTATAACCTTGAAGGGCTGAAGCCAACCGCGCAGATGCCGGTTATCCAGCTTAACGGCGAGTGCCGCTGAATCTGAGTGGGTGATCCACTTTTGAGGGCAGGTTTTGTCACTCACCTATCCACATTATGTTTATACAGGAAAGAAGTATGTCTGATTTCTCCCACATCGTTAACCGGCCTGAAACCGGCAATCTGACCATGCGAGCCCGAGGCTCGCTGCTCCATTTTTTCACTCAAGCTACGGGTAAACCCTGGATAAAATGGCTGTTAGCGATTTTACTGGTGCCTTGTACTCCGGTTTCAGCGCAGGTTATCGGGGACGGATACACAAAGCTGGGCACCTGGACGCCATCAATAGGCACATCCCAGTACGGACCTTATAGTGCGAACACGGCATTAAACTACAGCTGGGGCTGGAAACTGGCGGCCTGGCAGTCCACCCCCACGGATTCGAATGGCGCGACGTGTAATATTGCCGGTCAGCCCTATGTGACGGTAGACGGGTGGTCGGGATACCAGATCCAGCCGGGTGTGCTGATTATCCTGTCCGGTAACCTGGCCGCATCGACAACCACGGGCACCCCGAACGCTACCGCCAACGTTGCTACGGATAACTACTCCGCCACATGGGACAGCAAGGGAGCGATCACCGCCGACTGGCTCAGCCCCGGCGCCACGTCCCATTGTGCAGGGCTTAAGCGTACAGTCAGCGGTAATTTCTACGCGCTGACCGGGGGAAGCGCCGCGATGAATGTCACCTACGGGATTTATGTTTCACCGACCGCCGCACCCGGTGCGCTTCCGACCACGTATCTCCAGTTGCATAAAACCAGCGGCACCAACCAGCAGTCAGTGCTCAACTTCAGCAACCTGTCCATCGCCCGTACACAATGTGCGCTGGATACCGCGGCGGTGATCGCTTTCGGTGATGTCACTCCGGGCCAGGCGACCGGCGGGAAGGGGATTGCGGTACAGTCGGCCCTGAATGTGAACTGTACCAACGACGCCGGGATCAGCACGGATGTCAGCTATTCCTTCACGCCGAAATCACAGGCTGGCGATCAGTACACGCTGCCGATAACCTCAATGGCAGATGCAAGCGTGTCGGGGGATATCCGCGGATTCCTCGGGGTGAATGCTGCCACCGATGCCGGATGTACCAACAAAGCGTCATCGGTTCCCATGGACAGCAGCGCGTTTGGTTTGCACACTTTGACCTCCACCCAGTCGTGGTCAGATCCGCTGGTATGGGTATTGTGTCCGCGTCCGACCGCCGAACCGGGCCCGGCGACAGCCGCTGCGACTATTGATGTGAACTGGTAAACTGAGAAACACTGTTTCTGAAAGGAAAGGCGTTATCCTTAGGGTAGCGCCTTTTTTTATTCCGGGACGTGAATACAGGGGTCAGAATTTAAATGCCAATAAACAGATCCGGATAAACCCTTATTTTCAGAATAAAGCCACAGGCGTAGGATGCGTCCTTATTTATTGCACGCTTATTCTTGGTTATTATATGTTGGGAGTTTTCCAATGAAATAAATTATCTGTATTTCGTTAATTGTGACTTTACGCACGACTCGCCGGGAATATAAAACATATAAAAGAGATGACAGCAATAAAGAAACAGGATCCTCATTTTATCTGAAAAATAAAGGGAGTATTTATTATGGACAACATCACGCATATTCCGCCACATGAACCCTGGTATCAAACTCCTGACGGATGGGCATCGCAGGCAGGGGGAACCACCGGTGGCGGAGAGAAACCGGAACTCGAATATTATGTCACGACCATTGCAGAGCTCCGGCAGGCTATCGATGCATCAGGCGACCGCAAAAAGCGCATCTGGGTGGGCGGTGTGATTGATGCCAGCGCAGGCGTACCCTACCTGAACCGGCAGGATCAGTCCCGGCGTGGCCGCATTTTTCTGGGCAGCAACACCACACTCATCGGCATAGACCATAACGCGAAATTTATCGAAAGCGCGCTGCTGGTTCAGGATGTCAGCAATGTGATTATCCACAATATTTTCATTGAAAATCCGGTGGATGTTGACCCGCAATTCGAGGAGGGCGATGGCTGGAATGCCGAATGGGACGGGCTGAGTATTATCCGCGCTCATCACGTCTGGGTCAGTCACGTGACCTTCACTGACGGGCGTTTCACCATGGACATGTATAAAGAAGTCGATGGCTGGAAATACGTTCAGCATGATGGATCCCTCGATATAAAACGGGCGTCCGATTATATTACCGTCTCGAATTGCCTGTTTACATTACATGATAAGACGATTTTAATCGGCCACAGCGACAGTAATGACGCCGAAGACACTGGCAAATTACGCGTGACGTTTCATGATAATAATTTTAGCCGCATTGTGCAGCGCACGCCACGCGTCCGCTTTGGTAATATCCATCTCTATAATAATGTGTTTGATAACAATACCGCCGATCCGATATATAAATATCAGTACAGCTTCGGCGTCGGGAAAAATTCACGCACGCTCTCAGAATATAATGTCTTCAATGTCAAAGGGCTGACTGACCATTGTAAATTATATAAAGGTTTTGGCGGGGAGTTTCTGGCGGATTCCGGTTCTGTCTTTAATCAGAAAACCGGAGATTTAAATGGCTGCGGATTTACGCCCGGCGTCGAAAAACCGCCGTATGCGTATTCGCCTCGGCTTTGTTGAATAAATCGAACTTTTGGCCGTAATCAGGATCAGATCACCACATTCCCGATCCTGTAGCGG
>NZ_JAEMGT010000176.1:0-1843 GCF_017655185.1 Rahnella sp. ChDrAdgB13
TGGCGGTACACGGTGCCCAGTGGTCCGTTACGGTTTTTGGTGACATTGATTTCAGCGAGCCCCTTCGCCGGGCTGTTTTCGTCGTATACCTCATCCCGGTAAAGCATCATGATCAGGTCTGCATCGGCCTCAATACTTCCTGAGTCTTTCAGGTCAGCATTCACCGGGCGCTTATTGGTACGCTGCTCGACTCCGCGTGATAACTGACTGAGGGCGACCACCGGGCGCCTGATGCGCTTTGCCAGAGCCTTGAGCCCACGCGAAACTTCACCCACGGCAATGTCGTGTCTCTGACTGCTGGATAATTCGATAAGTCCGAGGTAGTCAACAAAGATGATCGCCAGTTCCGGATGCTCTAATGCGTGGCGTTCTGCTGACTCAGCGATTTGGTTCACGTCCAATGTGCTGGCGTCATCAATCCAAATCGGGCGCCCAGTCATGCTTTGAATGCCCATTCCGATCCGCGCCCAGTCTTCGTCATGTAATCCCCGTGGAGATTTCAATTTCGAGGTTGAGAATCCCCCCGCGCCAGCAACCTGACGCTCTGCAATCTGAGCACCAGACATCTCCATACTGAAAAATAAAGCCCCGCAACCCTGCTCGGTAATTTTGTCGATGAGGTTTAACGCGAATTCAGTTTTCCCCATCGAAGGTCTGGCCGCCAGCAGAATCAGGTCTGTTAAATCAAACCCGCCCGTCAGTTGATCCAGCTCTTCGATGCCGGTGAGGATAGTGCGGCTTCCTTCGCGCCCTTCCATTCTGGATTCAAGTTTTTCAGCCATTCCGGATAGCAGTTCGTCAATGTGAACCGGTGTACGGCTGTCATCGCTGAAGCTCAGGCGCTGGATATCGTTTTGCAGCTGTTTGATAGCCGCCATTTTTTCATCGGCGTTACGGGCAGAATCGAACTTGTCCAAAGCGCCAGCCATAATGGATTCAGCACCGCGGAGGAAGTGATTGCGTTTGACCATTTCTGCGTAATGTTTCAGCCCCGGCGCCGCCCATGCAAGACCGGTTGCTGCTACAGTCAGCGCCTCATAGCCGTCACCCAGCGCGTCAGCCACCAGGAACGGATCGGTGTTCTTTCCATCCAGAGACTGGCGCTTTATTTCCAGATAAATTTCCCGGTACTGCCTGATCGAGAAAGCTTCCGCAGGTAACAAACCGAATACTTCGAACACCGCCGCATCCAGCTGGCGCAGCAGCAATCCGCCGATCACGGCTTGTTCGGCTTCCTCGTAAGTCATGCCTTCACCCCGGACTGGCGATAACTATCCCAGTTGAATGCCAGCACAGAGCCGCCGCCTTCGCTCATTCTGTCTGTCAGGCGTTCACCGATGGATTCCGCCAACTGAGGCATGGTTAAGTTGCTGATCAGGATGGTAGGCAACATGTTTTCGTAACGGTCATTGATGATTTGGAAGAGAATAATTTTCTCTGCATCAGACCCGTACTGCACACCCACCTCATCGATGATCAGCAGACCCAGTGAAGCGTAATAGTCGATTACTTCGCTTTCAGTGCGTTCGGAATTTTTGCCCCACGTGCTCTTCACGGCGCGGATGATGCGCATAACATCGGTCAGGCATACGGACTGCTGGTGCTGTCGGATAACTTCCTTCGCCAAAGCTACGGCCAGATGGTTTTTGCCGGTGCCGCATTTGCCAATCAGGATCAAGCCGGTTCCCTTCTTTGAAAGCTCAGGGAAGGATTTCGCGTAGCTTTGGCAGGCATTTAAATTTGTTCTGGCGCCCTTGTTGACCGTTTCGTAGTTGCTGAATTCACAGTGCTGGAAGCGCGGGGCAATACCCGCATCGTCCATCAAACGTTCAACTTGCAGCTG
>NZ_JAEMGT010000177.1:0-7997 GCF_017655185.1 Rahnella sp. ChDrAdgB13
CAGGTGCTTCGCACTGCCTTCTCTCGGTCTTCGAGCCTATGGTCTCGAAGCCGCTCCGTTCAGCTGAATTTTAATCACGCCAATCCACTTTTCTAAAAGATGAAAAAAAGTCTGCTTTTGACTTTAAGATCGTGCGGGCGATTCAGAAATCTTGCTGAACGGAGCGGCCTGGAGACCAAAGGCTCCAGGACCGGGAGAAGGAACCGCGCAGCGGCAAGATTTCCAGCCTGTCGCTGCGGTACCTGAAATATAGCCAGCGAGCAGAGCGCGCAGTAAAAGAGCCGGAGATTCTTAAGAGGCGCGGCGACAGGCGCCTCTTGAGGCCAGTTTGGGTGGCAACCCAAGGTCTTGACCTTGACCTGGAAATGATAAAAAAAGCGCCTTTATGCCCGCTCCGGCATAACCCGATGACACCGCGCCAGCACACCCCCTGCCCCGCAGACCAGATCCTGCGGCAGCTGGCAGCCGTCACCTGCCAGCGGACAGCGTTCGCGAAAATAGCATCCCATCGGCAGGTTCCGGTTGCTCGGTAATTCCCCTTTTTTATCGACGACGCCGTCATCTAATAGCCGTCCGGCACGGGGAACGGAATCAAGCAGCAGGCGGGTATACGGGTGCTGCGGCTCGGACAGCACTTTTTCCGCCGCGCCCAGCTCTACGATTTGCCCGAGATACATCACCGCCACGCGGTCGCTCATGTGACGAACCACCGACACGTTGTGAGAAATCAGCACATACGTCAGATTGCGCTGTCGTTGCAGTTCCACCAGCAAATTGAGGATTTGCGCCTGCACGGAAATATCCAGCGCCGAGGTGGGTTCGTCGAGCACGATGATATCCGGCTCTGAGGACAACGCGCGGGCGATGGAAATACGCTGGCGCTGACCGCCGGAAAATTCATGCGGCAGACGGTCGAGGTATTCTTTGCGGATGCCGACCTGCTCCGCCAGTGTGGCGGCGAGTTCACGGCGTTCGCGGCTGCTGTTGTGTTTCTGCACAAACACCGGTTCGGTGATAATCCGCCAGACTGGCAGACGCGGATCCAGCGACGATTGCGGATCCTGAAACACCATTTGCATGCCGGAACCGAACCAGGAATTATCATGACGCGCACGGTGAATTTCTCCGCTGCTCGGCTTTTGCAGCCCCATCAGCAACTGAGCCAGCGTGCTTTTACCGCAACCGGACTCACCGACTATCCCCAGCGTTTCGCCGCGGATGATATTCAGATCCAGTCCGTTGAGCGCATGGACGTAACCGGTCGGTTTACCGCGCCAGTTAAAACTGGCGGGGAAACGCACGCGGACATCCTGCAATTCGACTAACGCTTCTGTAATCATCAGGAAAGCTCCTCAGTGCGTTGGATGGGGATTTGCGGGTGCCAGCAGGCCACCGACTGACGCGGAAATTGCGGCAACGGCGCGAGCCCCGGCGTTTGGGTGCAGCGGTCATCGGCGTGATTACAGCGTCCGCGAAACGCACAGCCCTGCGGCAGTTTTGACAGGTTCGGCACCGTGCCGGGAATGGCTTTCAGCAGGCTGCGCGGTTCGCCATTTTCCGGCGCGGCCTGCAACAGGCCGATGGAATACGGGTGCGACGGTGAGTCGATTACATCTGTCGTGTTGCCGCTTTCAATCACATGCCCGGCGTACATCACGTAAACCCGGTCGCAAAGCTGCGACACCACCGCCATATCGTGAGTGATAAATAACACTGCTGTGCCGCTGGCGCGGGCTTTGCGCTGGAGTAAACGCAGAACCTGACGCTGCACGGTAACATCCAGCGCGGTTGTCGGTTCGTCGGCGATAATCAGTTCCGGTTCACAGGAAAACGCCATTGCGATCAGCACGCGCTGGCGCATACCGCCGGAAAGTTCGAACGGATAACGCGACATCACCTGCTCCGCGTCGGCAATTTGCATATCTTCCAGCAGGCCGGTGGCTTTTTTCCATGCCTGCGCTTTGCTGATCTTCTGGTGCAGACAGATAACCTCACACATCTGTCGCCCGATTTTGCGCGTCGGGTTCAGCGCATTCATCGGTTCCTGAAAAATCATCGCCACCCGCGCACCGCGCAGCGTACGCATCTGTTCTTCGCTGGCATGAACCACGTCGGTGCCGAGCATGCGTAATTCGCCGCCGGTGACGGTAAAACCATCAGGGGGTAACAGGCGCATCGCCATCATCGCCGTGACCGATTTACCGACCACGCCGACAATTTCTCCGGCACTGACCGACAGCGATACCTGATTCAGCGCTTTCACTTCGCCGCCGTAAACCGGGAAAACCAGTTGCAGATTGTCGATTTCCAGAACCGGCGCGTTGTTTTGTTCAGCCATTTCAGCGCCCTCTGCTTTTCGGATCGAGCAGGTCGCGCAGACCGTCACCGAACAGGTTAAAACCGGTGGCGGTGATCAGGATCGCCACGCCGGGGAAGGCGGAATACCACCACTGGTCGAGAATATAATTACGGCCATTCGATACCATCGCCCCCCATTCTGCCGTCGGTTGTTGCGCGCCAAGGCCGATAAAGCCGAGCGTCGCCGCCATCAGAATCGAGGTGCCGATATCCAGTGACGCCTGCACCACCAGCGGCGGCATCACGTTCCGCAATACGTGCCAGGTGATCAGATGCCAGCGCGACGCGCCAAACGTTCGCGTGGCCTGCATGTACGCCTGATGGCGCAGCATCAGCGTCTGTCCGCGCGCCAGCCGGACGTAAAACGGAATGCGCACCACGGCAATCGCCAGCATCGCGTTGAACAGACTTGGGCCGAGCGCCGCCGCCAGCGCCATCGTTAAGACCAGCGACGGCACCGACAGCATGATGTCCATGCAGCGCATGATCAGCGCATCGACGACTCCGCCAACCACGCCGGAAAAACAGCCCAGCAGTGAGCCAATAGTGCCCGCAATGATCACCACTGCCAGCCCGGCGGCGACCGACTGCTGGCTGCCGATCAGCACGCGGCTGAACAGGTCGCGCCCGACTTCATCGGTGCCAAACCAGTGCGCGGCAGACGGTGCCTGCAAGCGGTCGGTCAGGCTGATGGCGTTCGGATCATGCGGCACCAGCCATGGCGAAAAAATCATGATAAACAGGACAATGAGCATGATCGCCAGCCCGAGCATCGTCAGCGGGCTGCGGCTCAGCAGATGGAAAGTCCGCCGCCAGGTGGCGAAGCGCGGTTTGACGTCCGGCGGCACAATACCCGCACGGTGGTTATTCACGCCAGGTTCAATCACAGACATTCACTCACCCCTCCCGGCCAATGCGCGGGTCAATCCACACATACAGCAAATCCACGCACAAATTGACGATGACGTAAGCAAACGACACCACCACCGCAAAGCCCATCACCGCCGGGAAATCCAGCGCCTGAATCGAATTCACCACATAAGCGCCCATGCCCGGCCAGGCAAAAACCGTTTCAGTCAGCACTGCGCCGTAAAGCAGATCGCCCATCGCCAGCCCGAGTACGGTCACGGACGGGATCAGCGCATTTGGCAAGGCGTGGCTGAGGATCACGCGCCAGCGCGACAGCCCGTTAGCGCGCGCCGTGCGGATGTAATCCTCACTCAGTTGCTCCAGCATCGCCGAGCGGATTTGCCGCGCCACAATGCCCATGTGGACGAACGCCAGCGTCAGCGCAGGCATCGCCAGATGTTGCAAACTGTTCCAGAAGGCGTCCCAGTTGCCGGTCAGCAGCGAATCGAGGACATAAAAGCCGGTGATATTTACGGGCGGATCCATCCAGTCATCCAGTCTTCCACCGCCCGGCAGCAGATTCAGATGACCATAAAACAGGATGATGACACCCAGCCCCAGCCAGAACGCTGGCGTGGAAATCCCCAGTACGGAAAGCAGACGCACCAGGTGATCCGGGAATTTATTGCGATATACCGCTGACAACACGCCCAGCGGAATGCCGAGCACGATGGCCAGAAACAGCGCGCTGACGGCCAGCTCAAGCGTGGCAGGGAAGAAAGCCTTGAGATCGTCGAGCACCGGTCTGCCGGTGCGGATCGACGTCCCTAAATCACCGTGTAACAGGTCGCTCACGTAACGGAAAAACTGCACATACAAAGGCTGGTTCAGCCCGAGTTGCTCACGGATATGTTCGACCATTTCGTTACTGGCACGGTCGCCCGCCAGCAGACGCGCCGGATCGCCGGGGATCATGTGCGAGATGATAAAAGTGATGACGCAAACGCCCGCCATCACCAGTATCAAACCCCAGCATCGCTGACGGATCAGAGTCCAGAAAGTCATAATATCTCCGGTCAAATGCCCTAAATAATTCGAGCTGCAGGAAGGCGGCCAGCTCACAAGTCCCCGGGAGCAGGGATGAACCCTGTGACCGGGGCGACTGAGCGCAGCCAACGCACCTGCGGTTCGAAGTATGACGGGGATTTATTGTTTGCTCATTTGCGCAACGTTAAAGACCTGCTCCAGCATCGGGTTGAAAACAAAGCCTTTGACGTCTTTGTTCATCGCGACCTGATAATTTTTCTGGAACAGATAGACATACGCCGCTTCGTCGATGACGATTTTCTGCGCCTGCTGGTAATAGTCCGTGCGCTGTTTCTGGTCAGTGACTGACACGGCTTTTTTCAGCAGCGCATCGACGTCAGGATTGGAATAGAACGAACGGTTGCCCGGCAGCCCTTTTTTGTCGGACTCGAACCAGTAGTTCATGAACATGTACGGGTCGGCGAAATCCGGGCTCCAGTTACCTATCGAAATGTCGTAATCGCCCTGCCCGATACGGTCGCGCATGGTGGCGTTCGCCAGTTTTTCCAGCTTCACGTTGATCCCGGCCTGACCGAGGCTGGCCTGTACGGCAAGCGCGATGGATTCCCAGTTGGGGTCGTTGTCGGAGTACAGGAAGTCGAGCGTTTGCGGCTTGTCTTTGACTTTCTCCAGGTCAGCTTTGGCCTGCGTCAGGTCTAACTGGTATTGCTTCGCCGTCGGGTCAAAACCCCACATGCCATCCGGGATTGGCCCGCGCATTTGTTTGGCATTACCGCCGAGAATACCCTTCACCATGCCCTGATAATCCACCGCAGACGAAATCGCGCGGCGCAAATCCACCTGGTTAAGCGGCGTTTTGGCGTTATTGAGATACAGATACGTCACGCGCAGCGACGGGAATTCTTCCACCGCGACTTTGTCTTCTTTTTTCAGCGCCGCCAGCTGGTCCATCGGCAGGGAATCAGCAATGTCCAGATCGCCGCGCGACAGTTGCAGACGGCGTGTGGCGCTCTCACCAATAATCTTAACCGTGACGCGTTTAAAAGCCGGTTTTTCGCCGCTGTAATGCGGGTTTGGCACCAGCACCAGTTGCTGACCTTTCTGCCAGCGATCCAGTTTATACGGGCCGGAACCGGCAGTATGACCGGCCAGCCAGGCTTTGCCTTCATCAGCCGGATTGGCTTTAGCAATCGCCGGATTCACAATGCCCGCGCCGTCATTGGCCAGCGTATACAGGAACGGCGCGAACGGCGTTTTCAGCGTGAACGTGACGGTCAGGGGATCCACCACCGTCACCGCCATGTCTTTTGGAAAGGCTTCCGACGGCCCCTGCGCAATTTTCATCAGGCGCTCAAACGACCATTTCACCGCATCGGCATTGACGTCGGAACCATCATCAAATTTCGCGCCCGGTTTGAGTTTAAATGTCCAGACCAGCTGATCCGGCGACGCCGTCCAGCTTGCCGCCAGGTCGCCTTCTACCTGCGTTGAGCCTTTGCCGTTTTCGGTTTTATACTGCACCAGACGCTGATACGCCGGATACGTAACCGTCCAGTCGTTATTGTCGATGGTCACCGCCGGATCCAGCGTTTGCGGATCTGCCGCTTTACCAATCACCAGCATGTCTTTCGGAACGGCGGCCTGCGTGGCAAAACTCAAACCTGACAGGGCGAGAAAAATGGCACCGGCGACCTGCGTTTTCGTATTTTTGCGGAACGTGTTAATTGCTGTGTTGCTCATCATAGAACTCCTGGCTCTGTCAAAAAGTGAGAAGAGACGTGCAATGATTACGCGGCATTCACCGGCGGATAACAGCCGAACCGCTCCTCCAACAACGGATACGTTTTGGCATCCGGTAATTCAAAGTGCCACCACTCGCTGGTGATACCCTTAAAGCCGCCCGCCGCCATCACGGCATTGAGCAACAAACGGTTACGCTGAATTTCTGGCGGTAAGTCGGGATAAAACGGATGCGAAACTTCAGTCATTTCATCAAAGCCCGCGCCCATATCCACCACGTCTCCCCGCTCATCCAGCAAGGTCAGATCCACCGCCACGCCGCGGCTGTGGTGCGAACCAAGTTTGATATCCACGACGTAATCCGGATTCGGAAATGCCGCCCATAAACAGGCCTGCGCGGCCTGCGGCCGGTAGGCGTCGTAGATTTTCAACCGGAATCCCGCCAGCTTCGCGACCTCATTGCAGCGCACCAGCGCAGCCGCCGCATCGGGATGTAACAAACAGCGCGCTTCGCGATAAATCGGCTGACCGGTCAGGTTATCGGCGGTGGCATATTTCAGGTCGATCACCGCGTCAGGCAGGCTTTCCGCCAGGTCAATCAGGGCAACGTCGGGTATTTTTGTGTTCATCAATAAACTCTGTCCGCTGGTGGTAGAAAATTACGATTCAAATTGTCCGAGCTGTTTCTGCAAAATCCGGTTGTTGGCCAGCCGCTGCTCGACATCGTTCCCGCGCAGTTCCAGCACTGAAGAACACAGCAGGTTGAAGAGGCAGCTGAGCGGCGCCATCGAATCCCAGAACTGGCCGGTATCCGTTTTCACCTGTAATAAATCAACCGGATAATCGCGCGCCCACGGACAGTAAATGTCGGTGATCAGCGCCACGTTCAGCCCGCGTTCGCAGGCCGCTTCACAATAGGCTTGCGCCATTTTCGAGTAAGCGCGGGTATCGGTCACCACCAGATAAGGCTGCGCGAATTCCGAATTGAGCGATTCCACGTAAGTGCCGGAAAGCCCGTCGGCGAAATAGACTTTCGGGCGAAGATATTCGAGATAGCTCGCAAAATTATTGGCGATACCGCGCACCGACTGAATGCCGAGAATAAACACCGCGTCAGCCTCTGCCAGACGGCGGCTGGCCTGGGCAAAACTGTCGGTCTGCGCCAGCTGATACACGTGATTAATGGCTTCGAGCTCGAGCGCCAGTGACTGTTGCAGCTTTTCCTGCTGCGGCTGTTTGCTGCGTTCGCGGTAAGCGCCAAGGCGATCGGTCACCACCCAGGGCTGATAAGACGAGCCGCTTTGCAGGCGCAGCGTTTGTTTGAAATCATCCAGGTTGCGATAGCCCAGACTGCGCAGATAACGCCCGACAGAAATGCCGCTGGTCGCCGCGCTGCGCGCAATGCTGTCGGCAGTTTCGAAAGGAATTTGCGCCAGATTCGCCAGCAGATACCCGGCAATGCGCTTCCCTGTCGGCGTTTGCGCGGAGAATGACGCTTCGATTTGTTCAATCACATCCTGCGCTGGCTGCATCGGTTAATCCCCTGTTGCTGTTTTTGTTGCTTCATTGTCAAAAAACTAGCCGCTGTTAGTAAAATAACAATGCACGGGGTGTGCCAACTCCCACAAATGTGTGAAATTTGTGGAGCAGATCGGAAAATATGACGTTTTAATGAACAGAAAGTGGCAAAGAACGTGCTAAGCAATTTGTAAAACGCTGCTTGCACGCAACCACCGCACAACAATCAGGCAACTTGTGGTTGTTTTTAGTGCAAACGCTTTCCGGTAAGATGAGAAAAGAAGTAAAAAAGGGAGAGGATTTAATCGCTTTGTCTTAAGAGTCAACAAGTTGGATATTAAGAAAGCACTCAGACAAGTTTTTGCGTTAACCCTTTGACATGCCCACAGCCAGTCGCTATTATTCGCCCCGTTCCAACGATTCCTCTGTAGTTCAGTCGGTAGAACGGCGGACTGTTAATCCGTATGTCACTGGTTCGAGTCCAG
>NZ_JAEMGT010000178.1:0-8206 GCF_017655185.1 Rahnella sp. ChDrAdgB13
GCTACAGGATCGGGAATGTGGTGATCTGATCCTGATTACGGCCAAAAGTTCGATTTATTCAACAAAGCCGTCATCGCGGTGTCATTATCCATTGCACGACGTCTTGCCCCTTTGAAACCGAGGCCTTGACCTGACTTAAGTCAAATTATCATTGTGCGAGTTTACTCATAAACGTTCTGAATTGAAGTGTTATTTGTCCAGTTTTCAGAAATTGCGAGGGGAGAAGAATTTCATCATGCCATGTGCAGACAAGAGGTGTTTTTTGCGTGAAGGAAAAGGGGTTCTCCCGCCGAAACGCGGGTAACCGACGTCTTCATACAGCGGCAAAATTATCCGGGGTGTTTAACAGGGTTGATAACACAGGAAAATAGCGGGGTATCACTCTGGATAAAAAGGTAGGTAGATTTGTTTTCTTTGGCTAACTGATATGTCACTCCCCGATCGCTATAAAGGAAAAAATCGGGCGTCAGCGCGTTGAGTGATGCGTCCGTGACATTATCATTATGCAGATAGGAAGAAACCATTGTCAGCGTGTCATCATTGACCCAGTACCGGAAGGCGATTCTTTTATTGATTTTGGTAATTGCGGCACCCTCTTTTTTAAAATAACCGGATGTTTCAACGATGCCGTTCCCGTTATCAAAATGGTAGTACATCAGTGCCGAGTAAACAGAGTTGCCCTTCGATATCACGATTTCTGACTGACAAGAAAAATTATTCTTCTGGTGATTCAGATACCCCAAAACGAACAGAGGGGAAAGAGCAAAAATAGCGAGCAGAAGGTAAATCCACACATGCTTATTATTTATCATCATTTTTTTCCAGATATATATAGCTCAGGCACTGTGCGTTAATTTTCTCTGCAGGCTTATCGCACATTAATAAAGCTGTTCCTTCAGGGAGCCGGTTGAGGGTGATGTAAGCATACGTTTTGTCTGTACAGGTGATCCCTCCGTGTTGGAAAAGCGCTGAAAATTCCTTTATAGCGACGTCTTTATCATAGTAAGAGGAGGTAAGCATGCAGCCATTTACTTTGCCAATCAGATGATAATCAGAAAAAAAGGAACCTTCAGGCTTGAGCTGCAGGTAGGTCATCAGACTCAGTCCACAAAATACGAATGCTGTCAGATAAAAATAAAGAGGGGAAATTCTCTGATGGCCGGTTTTTTGCGGCAATGCGGAGTCGGGAGCAGAGAAGGTTTCGGGTTGCCGATCAGAGGCGGGTAAATTTTGTTCTGTAGCGGAGTTTTCAACATCGACATTCTGTGGTGAATAAACCTCACCCGGAAGGGACTGAACAGGGGGAGACGCTTCACGCATTTCCTGTGGGTCTGTTTCTTTCGCGAAATAAAGCGTCGCATGACCGGTAAATTTAATTCCCGTTTTGGGTATGGTTTGAACAATATCGTCCTCGATGCCAGCGGATTTCAGGCCTTTACGGACAATGGCAATATTCTGATAGAGCGTATTGGCACTGACAAATGCTCCGTTTTTGCCCCAGATATTTTCAAAAAGAAATTTCTGAGTGAGTACTTCACCCTGGTTTTGCAGCAGTAGTAACAAACACTGGCTTGCCGGGGTATGCAACGTGACTTTAACGGTGTCCGATGTCAGTGAGATCAAGTGATGGGCGTCAGAATCAAAGATCACCTGATCGCTGATAAGGTATTTGAGGGTCATATTGGTATCTGTTCCCCTTGAGGATTTCTTAAAGTGTATACCACCTGAGGATCTGCGCCGGGGTAACAGGAACCCGGGTCAGAAAAAATCTAATTAAGAGTTATATGCTTAAAAATCAGTGCATTGAGATTGTTTTTTTATGTGTATACGCCCGTAACATATCCTTCCTTTTCTTCTTTCCCCTTTCTTATTAAACATAATTCAAAAGACTTCACTTCCCTCCCGGTACGTTCGACCTTAGTTTGTGTCTCAGCGCCACGGTGAAAGTATGTTCCCCTGCGTGGCTTGTACGGATGATCATAAAAATTTGCCGCTGAACGGCCATTACCCATTTGGGAGTAAGCGCCGATATGAGGAGTAGAAAGTGGAGGGTTTAGAAAAGTAGTGCGTGAAATCCTAATATATACCACAAAGGAAACATTACCTTAGGCAGGAAAGTAGCATAAAACTCTTCATGTGAGCATTTTTTTGGTTTTTTAAAGTGAGTTTTTCGGGATGGTGGGTTGTTGATTTTTAACGCCACTGAATTCTCCATTCATAGTGAATAACTCTGGCTAATTCATTTTAAACGGAATAATCAGCAAGAGCATGTCAGGCCGGGTGACTCATCAGAGATACCCTGGAGTGTATTGTAAGATCGTAGTGGAAACATATAATCAGCCACATTAATTCTATGGGTAATATATTTTTGCTAAATACATGGATGACAGCCTTGGTTGGTTGTTTCGACTAACGGGTAAAGTAAATGGATTATAAACTGTACGGTTTTTTAATTGGTAAAGACATTCACTTTGATATAGGCAGCAAAAGGCTTTATCGCTTTTCTGTTGACTGTACAGAGCGAAACCTGATGTTTGGTTCGGTCTTTTTTAACGACACCATGATGCAACTTTTCCTTTATCTGCTGAGCCATGGCCGGTCGCAAAAAGTAACCAAAGATGAACTCCTGAGCAAAATTTGGGAAGAAAATAATCTGAGCCCATCGACGCAACGTCTGTGGCAGGTACTCAATAAGCTTAACAAGAAACTCGCGATGGTGGGGCTTCCTGAAGATTTCATCCAGAGTGCTAAAGGAGCGGGTTACACAATTAATTATCCTGAAATAACGCCGCTCTATTGTGAGCATGTTAAATAGTTTCAGTACAACTTTTCATTCATTTGGTGAATATTTAAATTAATTTTCTACGAAATTAATATACATGAATCATCAGAGCAGAGGAGTATTCATCTTTGCTTGTGTAACATATTGGCAGCATTAATAACATCTTAGATAAATGCCTTATATTTTATATAACGGCTGAGGGCCGCTCTACGTCTGAATATTAGTATCGGCGCTTTTTTTGCAAGCCGCGGTTACCTGCTTAATGATTTTTAAATAAAAGTTGAATTACCCATTCATCTACTGTGAGTTTTTTATGAAAAATATGACATACGGGATTTATTTGCGTAATCCGCTTATATCTGCGGCCCGCGCTATTTCCACCTCAGCATTATTGCCTTTGCTGATGCTGAGTTCGTTATTGACGTTCAGCCAGGTTGCCGCTGCCGATACGCAGGTGAAAACCGGCGTGCATGAGCAGACAGAGGTCGCCGGGGATCCTGCGGCCCGCCATTTGGCTTATTCAACTGTTTTTAATGACGCGGTAGCCAATGATCTGAATGGCAATCCGCAGGCAGCCCGTCAGGGCTATGACCTGCTGCTGGGTACTGAATTCGCCGGTCAGGTTGCGACGCCTTCAGCCATCAATCTGGCCGTTCTTAACCGGTTCGACGAATCAAAAACGGCATTTCGCCATCTCGCCGACGGCAAGAATACGCAGGAAGCCCAATACGCCAGCCTGTGGCAGTTATGGCTGACCGCCCGCACCTGGACAGGGTCTTCTGCCGCATTACAAAAGCAGCTGACCAAAGACACGGCGAAATACCACTTCACTTATCCACGCTATCAGGCGATTGCCAGATTGTATGCCGGTAAAGGCAGTCCGGACGCCATTTTCTCTGCCGTGAAATCGATGCCTGAAACCAGCCCGCTTGCAAAAGGGGACGCAGTCACCGAAGCCACTTTCTTCACCGGCGGATATTTGCAGTACGTCGCACACAACAATAACGCCGCTCAGAAATTATACGAGCGCGAAAAGAACGCTTTGAACCGCACCTCACTGGAAAAACCTTTGATCGATAAGGCCACAGCAACCCTGCTGGCCACAAACCACAAGCTTTAACTTAATCCTGGCATGGAGCCAGGAGGAGAATATAGATGAACAAGATATACCGTTTAGTATGGAGCTCTACACATAAAGCCTGGGTTGTTGCGGGTGAATTTGCGGGAGCAAGAGGAAAAGGCAGCAGCTCCCTGCGTATCGCAAAACGCGTGGGTGGGTTGTCTGGCTTTGTGGCCGCAGCACTTATCGCCTTCCCGGCTGACGCCTGGGTGGCAGGCGCGGGCACCAGCAGTGCCGCATTAGATAACAACATTGCAAGTAACACCTCAATCAACGGTGGCGCTGCCACGGCGTCAGGCAACGCAACGGCAATCGGACCTACCGCGTCAGCCACCGGTTCTTCAGCCACGGCGATTGGTCAGTCAGCCACGGCAACCGGTGTAGACAGCGTGGCACTTGGCCATTCTGCCAGTGCCACGATTGTGAATGGCATCGCAATTGGTCAGGGGGCAAAAGCCAGCGGGGGCAACGGTGCGATGGCTATCGGCTCGTTATCTGCGGCGTCTGATGATGGCGCGATCGCCTTTGGTTCTAATGCGACGGCGACGAATACCAACGCCACGGCTATTGGTCGTAGTGCGGTGGTAAATGGCTACAGTTCTGTGGCGATTGGTGATATGGCGAAAGCCGTTCCGGACCATACTACGGCGATTGGTGGCGGTTCTACCGTGACCGGTGCCACCGGTACGGCAATTGGCTGGTATGCCAACTCCGCAGGCGCCAACTCACTGGCGATGGGGTCGAATACCACGGCAACGGGTGACTCCTCACTGGCAATGGGCAATCTGGCCTCTTCAGTGGGTACCGGCTCCCTTGCTTTAGGTAACAGTGCCAGCTCCGCAGGGAATTACTCCCTGAGCTTCGGGGCCACTTCTCAGGCCGTGAACGGGCGTGATGTGGCAATGGGTTATGGTGCGGTGGCTAACTCAAATCCGGTAAACCCTGCACTGGGAGCGGAAGGCGCAGTCGCTATTGGCGGTAACGCGACCGCCGTGGGCTCTGTAACGCCGGGGGCGAATGGTTCTAATGCGCCGGTGGCTATCGGCGCTTATGCCACGGCGAATAACGCCGCAGGCGGGATAACTCAGGGTATTGCTATCGGCCAGCGTGCCACGGCGACCTCAACGTCAGCAGCGGGTAGCTCTCCGATTGCGATCGGCACCAAAGCCGTGGCGACCGGCGCGGGTTCCCAGACTGCGATTGGTGACAGTGCGTCTGCAACAGGTACAGATGCGATTACTATCGGGGGGCATGCCTACTCCGCTGGCGTCAATGCCGCCGGGAATCAGTCTACCGCGATTGGTCAGTCTGCCTCTGCGCAGGGCCAGTCCGGCGTCGCTATCGGTAATAACGTGCAGGCGTACAACAGCGGATCTCTGGCAATGGGCGGCAACGCTGTCGCCGGGGTGAGTGGTTCTGCAACGGTCACCAACGATACGGCTTTAGGTAACGGCAGCTCGGCGACCGGCGGGACGTCTACCGCAGTAGGGTATAACGCTAACGCCAGCGGTGCAGCAGCGTTTGCCGTCGGTGCGTCTTCTGCCGCTTCTGCTGCGAATGCAATGGCAGTCGGCAATAACGCCGTTGCCTCGGTAGCGGGGAGCGTGGCGCTGGGTCAGTCCGCGGTTGCCAGCCGTGCCGGGATGAGCGGTGCAAAAGAGAAGTTCAGCAATACGGCGGTGGCTTCAACTCAGGGTGCGGTTTCCGTGGGTAATGCGGGCTCAGAACGCCAGATCACTAACGTTGCCGGTGGTACGCAAGCGACGGATGCCGTCAACGTGCGTCAGCTTCAATCTGTTTCTGACGGCAGCGTGCATTACGACACCAACCCGGACGGCACGGTTAACTACAACAACGTCACCCTGGGTGGCACGACGTACAACAGCACCACGCATACCGGCGGGACGAAAATCACCAACGTGGCGGACGGGTCTGACCCAAGCGACGCGGTGAACTTCTCGCAGCTGACCACGACCAATAACAACATCAACAACATCTATGCCACCGGCACGAAATACTTCCACGCCAACTCGACCGGGACGGATTCTAAAGCACTCGGTGCAGATGCGATTGCAGTAGGTGTGAACGCGGTTGCGGATGCCAATTCGGCCAACGCGATTGCTATGGGTAATGGCGCATCGGCAACAGCCGCAGGTAACAGCGTCGTGATCGGCAATAAATCTTCGGCAAGCTATACAGGAATCGCAGCCAATGCCAGGCAGATCGTGATTGGTGATTCTGCTTATACCACGGGCAAGTCGGGTATCGCGATTGGCGCAGCCTCTGGCGCTACTGGTGATTCATCTATTGCTCTTGGTGCGGCCACCACTGTTTCTGGCAGTGGTGCAATGGCAATAGGCACCAGGGCTTCAGCTACCGGCGCGACTTCCATCGCTCTGGGTACTTCTGCGATCGCCAGCGCTGATAACAGCGTTGCCCTCGGGTTCGCTACGACAACGACCGCGAATCTCGGGCAGGCTGCCTATGTGCCTAAAGGCGCTAACGCGGCTGATATGAAAGGTAATGCCTCCGGGGAAGTCTCGATTGGTTCCGCCGGAAGCGAGCGCCGGATTACCAATCTGGCGGCCGGTGCTGCGCTGACTGATGCGGTCAACGTCTCACAATTGAAATCTCTTGCTGACGAATCCGTGCAGTACGATAAGAACGGCGACGGCACGGTCAACTACAACAGCATGACGCTGGGTGGCACGACGTACAACAGCGCCACGCATACCGGCGGGACGAAAATCACCAACGTGGGGGACGGGTCTAATCCAAGCGACGCGGTGAACTTCTCGCAGCTGACGACGACCAATAACAACATCAACAACATCTATGCCACCGGCACGAAATACTTCCACGCCAACTCGACAGGGACGGATTCGTCTGCGACGGGGGCTGATGCGGTGGCGATCGGTATGGGTTCTGTCGCCAGCAGCTCGTCATCTATTGCGATGGGGCAAGGTGCTCAGGCAACAAATACAAGTCCTCTTGACAGCGCGGATAGCGCAATCGCCATTGGTAATGGCGCCAACGTGAACTCCACAAATGCCATCGCGTTAGGTAATAAAGCATTGGTCGGGTTCCTCGACACCGGTTCTATTGCCATAGGGAGTTCATCTACAGCTCATGGCGTGAATTCAATTGCTATGGGGGATCACTCAAGCACGATAGCTGATGATGCACTTGCTATTGGTGCCAATTCCAAAACTTATAACCAGAGTGTGGCCATAGGAAGTGGCGCGAAAGCGGGCACTGTCACCACCACCGGGGCTGTTGCTGTGGGTTATAATGCAGTGGCTTCAGGGTTGTCTACCTCTTCTATTGGTCGTAATTCACAAGCGATCGCTAATTATGGCGTAGCACTTGGTGCTGGCGCGATCGCTGATCGTACCGGTATGAATGGCGCGAAAGAGCTCTTCAGCAAAACGGCAGTAGCTTCAACTCAGGGTGCTGTATCAGTGGGTGCGGCCGGTGCGGAGCGTCAGATAACGAATGTCGCTGGCGGCACACAAGCCACCGATGCTGTCAACGTACGTCAGCTTCAGTCTGTCTCTGACAGCAGCGTGCATTACGACACCAACCCGGACGGCACGGTTAACTACAACAACGTCACCCTGGGTGGCACCACGTACAACACCACCACACACACCGGCGGCACGAAAATCACCAACGTGGCAGACGGGTTTGACCCAAGCGACGCGGTGAACTTCTCGCAGCTGACCACCACCAACAACAACGTGACCAATCTGGGTGACCAGGTTAACAACATCTATGCCACCGGCACGAAGTACTTCCACGCCAATTCAACCGGCACGGATTCTTCCGCGACGGGCATTGATGCAGTGGCGATCGGTATGGGTGCAGTTGCAGATGTAGCACGCAGCGTTGCGTTAGGTGACGGCGCGACCACGCTGGCCGCTGTCGGCACGGCAGGCACCAAACTCCTTGGTGTTGATTACGCGTTTGCCGGCACGGCGCCGGTGGGCACGGTCAGTATGGGTAGTGCAGGTTCAGAACGTACGCTGACCAATCTGGCAGCCGGACGCCTGAGCGCAGACAGCACCGACGGCGTGAACGGTTCACAGTTGTTCGCCACCAATATGGCGCTCAATACCGTGACCAGCAGCGTGACCAATCTGGATGCAGGCACGGTGAAATACGACAAATATGTCGATGGCACGGTGAACTACAACAGCATCACGCTGGGCGGCGATACCTACGACAACAGTACGCACACCGGCGGCACGAAAATCACCAACGTGGCAGACGGGTCTGACCCAAGCGACGCGGTGAACTTCTCG
>NZ_JAEMGT010000029.1:0-83306 GCF_017655185.1 Rahnella sp. ChDrAdgB13
CAGTTCTTCATCCACACGAGCAATCTGCTGCTCAAGCCGCTGACGACGGCGCTGATGACGTTTTTCCTGAAGCTGATCAACGTAAGGCTTGGCGAATGCATCCACCTTATTGCCATCCCAGACCGCATCACACACCCATGAGCCGTCCATTTTTCGGATGATGACAGTATTCGGGTCATGAATATCAAAACAAACCCGAACATTTTCACCCTCGACACGCGACAGTTCGGTGCTGAAATACCGGTTATTAAACACCCGCACTTCACCTTTAACGGCCTTGCGCTCTACTTCAGGGCGGAACATTTCATGCAACTCCGCACTGGTCAGATAATCAATCTCCACCTTGTCACGCGCTATCAACATCTTGCGGTAGGCAACCGGTGACCAGTGTTGACCATTTTCACGCATTGGCAGACTGTCATGAGGCCGGTTGTTGTGGCGCTCAATCTGGCATTCGATTTCGGCGATCAGCTCGTCCCAGTGCGGTACTTTCGCTATTGCTGCCTTTTGAACAGCTTTCAGTTCCTTGCCTTTCTCAATGGCGTTTACCGCTGAATCTACCTGTTTGCGATAAATGCGCTGTGCTTCCCGGTCACCATATTTACCCACATACGAACCAAACTTTTTGGCGACACGCTTTGGGATTTCCTGATTCAGACGTTCAATAATGCCGCGTGCCTGCGGGTTTCCTGGAATCCCCGTAGGGTGATCGATACCGAGGCGAGAAAATATCCCGGTAATATCGGCATCAAAAAATTCATTCTTTTCACCACCGCCGTTATCTGAGTAATAAATTAACGGAATGCCGTATTTTGATACTGCATCGCGAATAGCATCACCCACAGCAACCTGGCTTTCCGACATGGCCAGACTCCATCCCACAACAACCCGCGTCGGCCCTTCGATAACCATGGTGATCTCCGGTTTGAAAGGCTTACCCGTTTCAGGGTGCAAGGCTTCCAGCTTCATGCCGTGGCCATCGCCAATCCATGCACCATTAACCGGTAATTTTGACCAGTCGCGCCGGACGAACGGCAGCATGGATTTATACTCGGCACCGGTCACACGACCGCGTTCCCGTTCGGCTTTAGGTATCTTATTAAGCGCATATCGCACCGTATCGACTTTGGGCAGCAGGGAGAGCATCATTTCATTCCCCGCATATTGTGTGCGCCACTCTTCTTCAAAATCTTCATAAGCCATTGTTACGGTTGGCTGATTGGTGTGGCGCCAGAACAACAAAAACTCAGGCATCCACGTATAAGATGTAACCGGTTTCGCTTTAACTTTGCCCGGCGCAATTATGGCCATCTTCTCACCGGGCGTTTTCGCCGCCATGTAATCCGATACCCATTTTTGCAGGGAACGCACACACACACCCTTGCGTGTCTCTCCTTTGCGGGCATTAGCCACCAGCGCGGCATTCTGCATTTCAGGTGACAGAGCATCATTTTTTGAACTGTTTGAAATCAGCTCAACAGCCGCCTTGCGCTTCATGCCGCCGACGTTCATCAGCTTAAGCACACCGCAAACCAGCTTCATGCGGGCATCAGCAACTGCCTTCTGATCGTCAGTCAGTTCACCCAGCTTCTTATCGAGCAGCGCAGGACATTTACGATATAAATCAAGTTCAACCGAACCAGATTTAACACGCATGCTCGTTTTTTCTACTACCGCAGGAACATCACTACTGGTCTGCTCAAGGACTTTTGAATAATGGCGATTTAATAATTCTTTTTGCCATTCTTCAGGTAAACAACGGGAATCAAATTCATACGAAATTCCGCGTCCTCCCTCCTTCTGGCGGCTAATCCATCCTTGCTTATTAGCTCTCCTAATAATGGAACTAATGGCTGAAGGGGCTGCATTGAGACTGGCAATCTCCATACTTGTAACCCAGAAAAATAGTTCACTCATGGCTAATACCTCTCAGGCCAAATTATCTGGGGTTCAAGCCCCACCGCAGAAGCAATAATTAGCTCCCCTTTGGGGTAAGGCTTATCAAGCGCATTTTTTAGTGTATAGGGCGATAAATTATGATCACGTCCTAATCCAGAAAGGGTCATGCCTTTCTTGTGCAGAGCCGCGATGATATCGGCCCTATGCATGTTTCTTCTTTTTTCGGCAGTCATTTCATGCCATCCTTACAAGTTGAATAACTAACTAGCTACCAATGCGAGTACCCACTCGGCTATGAAAAATATACTGTCATTGCGTTTTCATTGCAACATACGCAATCATATTAATTTACCAAAAATCATTAACCATTTGTTTTTGTTGCATAAATATCTTGATTGCGCGCAACGATAACGCGCCCATATCGCAATGAGAGGTAATGGTTTTGGTTGCATCTAAAAAGTGGTACACGGCAAATGAGTTAGCTGGGTTGCCTGGGTTACCTGGAGACAAAAGCAGCGTAAACCGCAGAGCTAATAAAGAAGGTTGGGAGCGCAGACAAAAAAAGGGAACGCGTGGTATAGCCTTTGAGTTTCACATTTCGTCGTTACCGCCTGAGACGCAAGCGGCTTTAGGCGGACAGATTGAACAAGCAACCATAGTTGATATCACGGTTTTGACTAAAGTGATTGAGGCTGTGGAGATATTGCTTCAATCGGGACACAAGACTCTTTCCGCGACAACAAAAGCCAGAGTAATAGCAATCCTTTACCGGGCAGCAAAATCAAATGATTTCATAGACATAGACTTAGTCCGAGAAACCATAGATTTAGTCGCATAATAGGAGGAATTATGAAAGATGATCATAAAATCGTAGCGCTAGGCAAACGCCAAAACTCTCTTGAAGATGAGTTATTGAATATTGCCAAAATGATTTCTAATGAATCACCATCACTGATAGAAGGTGAAGGACAACCATCAGCAACCTCCAATCATATAAATGGTTCCGGCAACATTGTGGGAAACGGAAACTTCGTAAACAATGGCCCCATTCATATTAACGGTTCGATTCGCAATAAAGTTTATGTGAGAACGGGAGAGGGCGTTGTAGATGCCAGCCAAAAAAAGGCAATTAAGTCATTGCTTTATGAATGGGTTGGCATGGAGGAAGCGATTAAGAAATCACCATTAAGCTACCAAAAAGCGTGGGCGATGCTTAACGGTTTCATGGATGTGAATAGTTATCACGAAATAAAAAAACAAACTTTGACAAAGCCATTAAGTATCTAAGGACACAGATAGGTAAACTTAGAAACATGGCTTCCGCACCTGCAAAGGTGAGCGACTGGAGAAAAAAGGCAATACAGTCAATCCAGGCGCGTTGCTCCGAAAAAGGTTGGCAAACATGGCGCAAGCAGCACATGCTCAAAACGTTTTCAAAATCTTCGATGACAGAACTAACTGATGATGAGATAAAGCGCCTTTATCAAACTATTTGGAACAAAAAATAGTATCTGCATGCTGAGCGCCCTGTCTGGCGCTCAAAGATTATTAAGTTAATTTAAACCCCTTTCAAACTTATTCAAACCAGAATCAAAGAATGCAGAAAATGATTCAAAAAAATCACTTTTTCGTCATTTTCTCACGCCGAGTGCAAAATCAGTAAATCCCTGCTAAGCCGCGTCGCTAAAGGGCTGTCGTTGAATCAGAGGTTGCCCCGATCAGTGCAGAAATGATTACCACCCCACAGAGATTGCGTTTCGGGATCACGGGCCGGGTGTCGATGCGGGTTTTCTGCCGGTAATGTTTGAACGCTTCAGCCGGGCAGAATCTTCCCGCGCCCGGCACTCCGGGGGCAGCGGGCTGGGGCTATCCATTGCCCGTGCGATATGTGAAGCCCATGGCGGCGGCATCCGGGCTTTGCTGAAAGAACAGGGCGGGCTGGTTATCACGGTCAGTTTGCCTCAGCCGGAAGCGGGAAAATAAATAAGCGGTTCTTGACGGTTCCTTGATGAAATATCGCGGGAATCTGGACAGTGAGCGGATTGAATAGCGGTATCTCAATTCAGGAAGTCTGTCATGACCGCTACTTTTACGGATTATGCCCGCCACGGCGTGCGCCATTTATGTGCTGCTGGACGTCTGCTGCCCTTTCTTCCCGCCGCCTGTCTGCTGATAGTTGTCGTCGTGCTGGCGGGGTGTGGCGATAAATCCCGTCAGCCCGTAGTACCCGCAAGGCCGGTGCGCGTGGTGATTGCGCCGCTTCCTTCAGCCTCCGGCACGGTTATCCAGACAGGTGAAATCCGCGCCCGCGAAGAGGTGGCGCTGGGTTTCCGGCTGGACGGCAGGATCCTCACCCGTCAGGTCGATGTCGGTGATCGTGTGGCGGCCGGGCAGATTGTCGCGACGCAGGAAAGTGCCACCCGCCGCAACCAGCTCAACAGCGCGCAGGCCGATCTGGACAGCGCCCGCGCGGCGGAACAGCTGGCTGCGCTGAATCTCCGTCGCATGAAGCTGCTGATGCCGGGCGGTGCTATCGCCCGCACGCAGCTGGATAGCGCACAATCCGACTGGCAGGCGGCCCGCGCGCGGCGTCAGAGCAGTGAAGATGCGCTGAAAAACGCACGTGAAAATCTCTCCTGGGCACAACTGACCGCACCGGCGGACGGCGTCGTGACGCAGGTCAGCGCCTCGGTCGGGCAGGTGGTCAGCGCCGGGCAACAGATTGTGACGCTGGCCTCGGGCGGCGGGCGTGATGCGGTGTTTGATGTCGCCGATCCGCAGGCGATTCCGGCACATGCGGGCGCTGTTTTTAGCGTTTCGTTACTGTCCGGCTCTTCAGTGATCGCGCCGGGGCATTTACGGGATATCAGCCCGCAGGCCGACCCGCAAACCCGGACATGGCGTGTTCGTATCACGCTCGATAACCCGCCGCCCGCCATGGCGCTGGGGGCCAGCATTCAGCTCATTCTCCCTGCTTCAGGCCAGGCGGCGATCGCACTGCCTGCGTCGGCGCTGACCCGCGCCGGTGGCCAGCCCGCCATTTTTATCGTGAATACCAAAACGCTGACGTTGCACCTGCAACCGGTGGTTTTAGCGCGTTACAGCACCAAAGAAATCTTTATTTCGGCTGGCCTGAGTCCCGGCGAAACGGTCGCGATTGCCGGTGTGAGTAAACTGCGCAATGGCGAAAAAGTGACGCTGGGGGAAGGCAGCGAATGAAGCCGTCCACTCCCGTACACCGGTTCAATCTCTCCGCCTGGGCGCTGGCACATCAGCCGCTGATCGCCTTTTTTATGCTTCTGCTCATGGCCGCCGGTGTCTTCAGTTATGAGCAACTGCCGCGCAACGAGGATCCGGCGTTTACCATTAAAACGGCGGTAGTCTCTGCAAGCTGGCCGGGTGCCAGCGTGACGGATACGGTCAATCTGATCACGGATACGCTGGAGAAAAAACTTCAGGAAATCCAGTATCTTGATTTCGTTGAGAGCGAGACCCGCGCCGGGCAATCGGTGATTTTCGTTAACTTGCGTGATGATACGCCGCCCGCAGAGGTTGCAGGCATCTGGTATCAGGTGCGTAAAAAAATGCAGGATATCGCCCCGTCGCTGCCCGCAGGCGTGCAGGGGCCGTCGGTCAACGATGAGTTCGATGATACGTTTGGCACGATTTATGGGTTTACCGCTGAGGGTTACTCGCCGCGTGAACTGCGCGACCGCGTGGAAGACATCAGCCGCAGCCTGATGTCGCTGCCGGACATCGGCAAAACCCGCCTGCTGGGCATTCAGGAAGAAAACATTGTGATTGCGTTTTCGCCCGCGCAGCTCGCCGGGATGGGCATTGATTTGCAGCAGGTCACCGACGCCCTGAAAGCGCAAAATGCGGTCGAACCTGCGGGTGTTTTGCGCAGCGATCGTGAAAATATCGCCCTGCGCGTAAGCGGCTCCCTGACGTCTGAGCAAAGTTTGCAGGCGGTGACGCTGCACATCGCCGGGCGCTACATTCCGCTGACGGATATCGCGACGATAAGCCGTCAGGATGCCGAGCCGCCTGCACCCGAATTTCGTGTTAACGGGCAACCCGCTATCGGGCTGGCGATTTCTATGGCTTCCGCCGGAAATATGCTGTCCTTTGGCAAAGCGCTCAATGACCGGATGGCGGACATCCGCACGCGCCTCCCGCACGGCATTGAAATGGTCAAAGTGGCCGATCAGTCAGCGGTGGTTTCACAGGCCGTCAGCAGCTTTATCCGGGTGCTGATTGAATCCGTTTTCATTGTATTAGCCGTCTATTTTGTTTCACTCGGCACCCGCGCCGGGCTGGTTGTGGCGGCGGCCATTCCGGTGGTTCTGGCCATGACGTTCATCGGCATGATGCTGGCGGGAATCGGGTTACAGCGCATTTCTCTGGGCGCGCTGATCATTGCGCTCGGGTTACTGGTGGATGACGCGATGATCACCGTTGAAGCGATGGTGTCGCGTATCGAGGCGGGAGATCCGGCCTGGCGCGCCGCCACTTACGCTTTTGAAACGACGGCATTCCCGATGCTTACCGGCACTCTGGTGATGATTGCCGGTTTTATTCCGGTGGGCTTCGCGGCCTCAAGCGCCGGTGAATATTGTTACTCCCTGTTCGCCGTGGTGCTTATCGCGTTGCTGTGTTCCTGGGTGGTCGCCATTCTTTTTTCGCCGCTGATCGGGACGTGGATTTTACCCGCAAAGCTTGCATCGCACGGTGAAAAGCGTGGCCGGTTAATGCGTTTCTACCTGCGTCTGCTGAATTATGTGCTGCTTCACCGGTGGGGCACGCTGAGTATTGCCTGTCTGTTGCTGGCGATGGCGATGTATGCGACGACGTTTATGCAGGGGGAATTTTTCCCCGCCTCCGACCGGCCGGAATTACTGGTGAGTCTCACGCTTCCCGCGAATGCTTCCTGGGCAGAAACCGCGCGGCAAACTGAACGCCTGGAACGTGCGCTGCAAGGTAACCGGAATGTCGATCACTATTCGGATTATGTCGGGTCGGGGGCTGCGCGCTTTTATCTGCCGATGGATGTGTTACTGGATAACGAGAATACGGCGCAGCTGGTCATTGTCGCCAAAAATCTGGAAGACCGTGACAAGCTTCGCGCACAGCTTGAGGCCATTTTAGCCCGTGATTTCAGCGACATCACCACGCGCGTTTCCCCGCTGGAACTCGGCCCGCCGGTCGGGTGGCCGGTAAAATATCGCGTCAGCGGCCCGGACTATGCGCAGGTCAGACAGATCGCCCAACATCTCGCTGCCACGCTGGGTGAGGTTCCGGTTACGCGCGAAGTGAATCTGACCGCCGGAGAGCCCGAGCGGGTAATAACGCTGCGGGTGAATCAGACGGCAGCGCGTGCGGCAGGCGTTTCTTCGGAAAGTCTTGCGGCTTTGCTTAACACCGTCTGGTCAGGCAGCGTCGTCACCACCGTCCGGGATAAAAACCGGCTGATTGATGTTGTTCTGCGGGCGAACAACCGCGAGCGTCAGGATATCACCACGCTGTCGGGCCTGATGATCACCACCGCAACGGGGCAAAAAATCCCGATAAGTCAGGTCGCGACACCGGTCTGGGGGATTGACGATCCGGTTGTGTGGCGTCGCCAGCGGCTGCCGTTCATTACCGTTCAGACGGATTTAGCGCCGGGGCTGCATGCCGAAACCGTATCGCAGCAGCTCGCGCCGCGGGTTTCGCGTATCCGTGCGGCGATGCCTTCCGGATATAAAATCGAGGAGGGCGGCGTGGTGGCGGAGTCAGATAAAGGCAACGGTTCGGTGTATGCCGTGCTGCCGGTCACGTTGTGCGTGATGCTGATCCTGCTGATGATCCAGTTGCAGCGTTTTTCGCGCATGCTACTGGCCTTATTCATGGCTCCGTTCGGCCTTATCGGCATTGTGCTGGCGATGTTGCCCACCGGCACGCCGATGGGTTTTGTCGCCCTGCTGGGGATTATCGCGCTGGCGGGAATGATTATCCGCAACGCGGTGATCCTGATCAGCGAAGTGGATAATAACGTTATCGCCGGGATGGGCCGTGATGACGCCATCAAGGCCGCCGCCGGGCACCGTTCAAGACCTATATTGCTGACGGCCTGCGCGGCAATACTGGGGATGCTGCCGATCGCCGAACAGGTATTTTGGGGGCCGATGGCTTACGCGATTATCGGCGGGTTAATTGTCGCCACTTTCGTCACGCTTACGCTGCTTCCGGCTGCGCTGAGCCTGATTATGCAGCGGGAGAAGGTGAGGGCGGCCGCTTGCGGAAATTCAATCTGACGCATTTAAAATCGCCAAAATTTCTTCTCTGCGAGATCAACACGATAGTCGCGCAGGCGGCGCGGGGCCTGCTGATCTGTGCTGGCAGCCATTGATCTGAGCACCTGATTAACTATACTGTATATAAATACAGTATGTTTGCAGGAACTCCACTCATGATGCTTTACAAAATCGCCGCACGGCAGCAAAAAACGGATATCCCGTTGTATTTAAACCCTATTGCAGCGGGTTTCCCCAGCCCGGCGGCGGACTATGTGGAGAAGGGTATCGATCTGGTGGCGCACCTGATTGCGCATCCTTCTTCTACCTATGTGCTTAAAGTCTCCGGCGATTCCATGCGGGACGCGGCGATCATCGATGGCTCAATGTTGCTGGTCGATTTCAGCCTGAAACCGGCTCACAACGATATCGTTGTCGCCAGTCTGGACGGAGAATTTACGGTGAAACGACTGATGCTCCATCCGTATCCTCATCTGCGGGCTGAAAACCCGTCCTACGCGCCTATTCCGCTGAATGAAGACCGGCAAGTCGAGATTGTCGGCGTTGTCACCACCGTTATCAGCACGATGCATCGCAATGTACGCACTCGCTGATGTGAACTCGTTCTACGCCAGTTGTGAAGTCGCCTGGCGCCCTGACCTGCAAGGCAAACCGGTCGTAGTGTTGTCCAATAATGATGGCTGCGTGATTGCGCTTTCGGCGGAAGCGAAGAAGCTCAAAATCAAAATGGGCGCGCCGTACTTCAAACAAAGGGCACTTTTTCAGCAACATAACGTGGTGGTTTTCAGCAGCAATTACGAACTTTACGGCGATATGAGCCACAGGGTGATGGAGACGCTGGGCGCGTTATGTCCGAAAATCGAAATCTATAGCATCGATGAGGCCTTTCTCGATCTCAGCCGGTTGCCGGGGGATCTCGATTTAGAAAGCTTCGGCAAGGAAATCAGGGACACGGTGAAACAACATACGCGGCTGACCATTGGCGTCGGCATTGCGCCGACGAAAACGCTGGCAAAACTCGCCAATTTCGCAGCAAAAAAATGGACAAAAAGTCAGGGCGTTATCGATCTCTCTGATCCGGTTCGTCAGAAAAAGCTGATGTCGTATGTACCGGTCGAAGAGGTCTGGGGCGTGGGGCGGCGGATATCGAAAAAACTGAATGACGCCGGGATTAAAACGGCGCTCCAGCTTGCCGAATGCGACCTGTGGTTTATCCGGAAGAATTTTAATGTAGTGATGGAACGCACCGTGCGCGAGCTGCGCGGCGAACCTTGTTTAGGCTTTGACGAATTTGCGCCCGCCAAACAGGAAATTGTTTGCTCGCGGTCTTTCGGCACGTGGGTGACGGCGTATCAGGAAATGCGTGAAGCCATCTGTTATTACGCCACGCGGGCTTCTGAAAAGCTGCGCGCAGAGCATCAGTTTTGCCGGCAGATTTCCGTCTTTGTCAAAACCAGCCCGTTCGCGGAAGGGGAGATTTACTATGGAAATCTGGCGAGTACCCGGCTGATTACGCCCACTCAGGACACCCGCGACATTATCTTCGCTGCAACAAAGTGTCTGGATGATGTCTGGAAAGAAGGGCACCGGTATCAGAAAGCAGGCGTAATGCTGGGGGATTTTTTCAGTCAGGGCGTGTCCCAGTTGCACTTATTTGATGAGCGCGCGCCGCGTGCCAACAGCGATGCGCTGATGACGCTTTTCGATGAAATCAATGATAAAGGAAAAGGGACGCTGTGGTTCGCCGGGCAGGGGATCTCGCGGGACTGGCAGATGAAGCGCGAGATGTTATCCCCTGCATGGACCACCCGTCTGAGCGATGTCCCGGTGGCACGTGCCTGACGGCTAAACGAGTCACGCAGCGCAGATTATTGAGCGTAAATTCTTGTAATTCATGATTCATACATCTTGTGAATGTTTGAGTGGCCGTTAGAATGGCGGCCTGCTTGCGAGGGAAATGTGAATAAACAACGGCGTTCAGCACTGCTCTATTTTTGCCTGGCCTGTCTGGTCATACTGACGTGTATGACGCAGCGCATCGCCGGGCTGAATGCGCTGTCCGCAATCGTGCATCAGGAAACGGCGACGGCGCAGGCGTCATCCACGACTTCTGAAATCGCTAAAATTCCCGCTCCCTGCGAGCTCAGCAGCAAATCGCTGCTTTCTGTTCCTCCTCTCCTCTTAGAATTTGCGTTTCTGGCGCTGAGCCTGCTGCTGGCCTTTTTGTCACGCGGCAATCTGGCGGCGATCCGCCTGCTTGTGCCGGAGGCCGTCCCCGTGCCGCGCCTGCGGGTGCATTTGCGGCTCTGTGTATTTCGGGAATAAAAACTCCGGGAATAAAACACGCCTGTTTTTCATCAGGATGTGACTTTTTTATTTTTGGAGAAAATCGATGCGAAATTTATTCAGGGCGGCCGCTGGCTGCTTACTGATGCTCTGGCTGCATACCGGATATGCTGCCGACACCGGCTGGCTGCAAAGCCCGCAAAATACCCACGCGAAAGTGCGCTTACAGGCGCAGCCTGCCGATTCTTCTGAAGAAGAAACCCGGTTGCTGATTTCTGTCAGCCTCGAAAAAGGCTGGAAAACCTACTGGCGTTCGCCGGGGGAAGGCGGTATTGCGCCGTCAGTCGAATGGCAAAAACCGGTCACGGCGCAACAGGCTACAGGGTACTGGCCGACGCCCGCACGTTTTGATGTCGCGGGCATCACCACCCAGGGCTATCACGATGAAGTCACGCTGCCCGTCATCCTCAGCGGTGAAGAGCCGGGCACAATTGCCGGAACGCTGACACTGCCGGTGTGCAGCAACGTGTGCATTCTCACCGACTATCCTTTCAGTCTGGATCTCCGTTCCAGTACGGACAGCGCAGAATTCGCACGCGAGTTCGCCGCGGCAATGGGTAAAGTGCCGATAGCTGAAGGGCTGACAGACAGCGTGACGGCGGGATATCGCCCCGGCGTATTGCAGATCACCGCTCACCGCGGGCAGGGCTGGCAAAATCCGCAAGTGTTTACCGACACGCTGGAAGGCAGTTCGCTGGGCAAGCCGGTGGTGAAAGTGGACGGGCAACTGGCGCGGTTCACGCTGCCCGTGACCGACGAATGGGGCGATAAGGCGGCGGATATCACGGGCAAAACGCTGAGTATCGTGTTGTCGGACAATGGTCTGGCGCAGCAAAATTACCTGAAAGTGAGCCCGCTTTCTGCCGGCGCGCCGGGCGCGGTCGCACTCTGGCAGGTGGCGCTGATGGCACTGGCCGGTGGTTTCATTCTCAATCTTATGCCCTGCGTTCTGCCGGTGCTGGGGATGAAACTCGGCAGTATTTTGCAGGTGGAACAGCGCAACCGGAAAAGCATTCGCGTGCAGTTTCTGGCGTCATCGGGCGGGATTATCACCTCGTTTCTGGCGCTGGCGTTACTGATGACGCTGCTCCGTTACACCCATCAGACGCTGGGCTGGGGCATTCAGTTTCAGAGCCCGTGGTTTATCGGGCTGATGGTGCTGGTCACGGCCGTATTTACCGCCAATCTGCTGGGGTTGTTTGAAATTAATCTGCCCTCAAAGATGACCACCCGTCTGGCGACGCATCAGCGTTCCGGTCTCAGCGGACACTTCGCTGAAGGCGCTTTTGCCACGCTGCTGGCGACGCCCTGTTCCGCGCCGTTTCTCGGCACGGCGGTGGCGTTCGCGCTGGCCGCACCGCTGCCGGTTCTGTGGGGGCTGTTCCTGATGCTGGGCATCGGCATGAGTCTGCCGTGGCTGATGATTGCCCTGTGGCCGGGGCTGGCGATGTGTCTGCCGCGGCCGGGGCGCTGGATGCTAAGGCTGCGGCTTTTCCTCGGCGCGCTGATGCTGTCGGCCTGTCTCTGGTTGCTCAGCCTGATGCAAAACCATTTCTCTGCGCTGACGGTGGCCGTGCTGGCGGGTGTCTTGCTGGTGATGCTGTTCGCCTTCTCCCTGCGCCGCTATGGCTTGCGTAATTCGGCGTTAACTGCGGGGGCGGGCGCGCTTCTGGCCAGTGCCGTGATCGTCATGGCCTCGCACTTTTCAGGCACAGGCGGGAAGCCACTGCGCGATGATATTGCCTGGCAACCCTTGTCCGAAGAGGCGATTCAGACCGCGCTGGCGGCAAATAAAGTGGTCTTTGTGGATGTCACCGCCGACTGGTGTGTGACCTGTAAAGCCAACAAATACAACGTACTGATGCGCGACGATGTGCAGAAAGCCCTGACGGAAAACGACGTTGTGGCCCTGCGCGGTGACTGGACGTTGCCGTCAAAACCGATCAATGACTTCCTGCAAAAACGCGGCAGCGTCGCCGTGCCGTTTAATCAAATTTATGGTCCGCACAATCCTGCCGGTGAAATCTTATCGCCGTTGCTTACCCGTGACGCCGTATTACAGAGGCTGGAAGATGCCCGTGGAGCCCGATAATGAAAACGTTAATGCTGATTATGATGATGGTGATTTCTCCGGTGGTTCTGGCGATGACGCCGGAAGATACGCTGTTTAACAACCCGGCCTCGCCGTGGTTTGGCGCGAAAAATCCCCGGCTGACCATTGTGTCCTTCACCGATTACAACTGTCCTTACTGCAAGCAGTTTGATCCGATGCTGGAAAAAGTCGCGAAGGAAAATCCAGATATCAAAGTGGTGATTAAACTGCTGCCTTTTCGCGGCGCGAGCTCCATTATTGCCGGTCGTGCGGCGATGACGGTCTGGGAGCAGCATCCGGAAAAGTTTCTGGTGGTACACCAGCGGCTGATGTCTAAAAAAGGGCAGCATGATGAAGCCAGTGCGCTCGAGGCGGTGAAATATGCCGGACTGGAACCCATCCGCGTGACGCCCGCCAGTTATCTTGAACTGAAAACCAATGTGGAAATCGCCGAGGTATTGGGCATTCAGGGAACGCCTGCGACGATCATTGGCGATCAGCTGATTGCGGGTGCCATCTCCTGGGAGGATTTGCAGAAAGTCGTGAAGGAACAACTGGCGAAGGCAAAACATGATCAGGCTTAAACGCTGGGTGCGCGAAGGGGCGATTTTCGTCGTGCTGATTTTGGTCGTGATGCTGGGAATGGATTTTCTGCGCGCGCCGCAGGCACCGGCCAGTTTTGGCAGCCAGCCGTTGCAGACTCTCAGCAATCAGTCCGTGACGCTCAGCCAACAAAGTCAGCAGCGCCCGCTGCTGGTCTACTTCTGGGCAACGTGGTGCGGCGTGTGCAAAATGACCACACCTTCAGTTTCCCGGCTGGCAGAAGAAGGGGAGAACGTCCTGACCGTGGCATTGCGTTCAGGGGATAACGCCACGCTGGAGCGTTATCTGCACGGAAAGGGCATTCACATGCCGGTGGTTAACGATGCCCGCGGCGATTTGTCGGCACAGTGGAATATTGGCGTCACCCCGACATTCGTTGTTATTGATAAAGGGCAGGTGATTGCCACAACGACCGGCTGGACTTCTTACTGGGGAATGAAAGCGCGGCTGTGGTGGGCGCAAATCCGTACCTGATTTGCCGTTGCTGCTATCGTCCGAAACACAAGGCCTTCACCGTGGTGAAGGCCTTTCTACTCGTTAAGCCAGGCGGCGGTGACCAGCGCACTGCAAATAGTGTCACTGTCCGGGTTGAGATGGCCAAAAACGCAGATCATAACGCCTCACTTCTTGTTTGACGGTTTCAGTGTCCGGTATAAATCCTGAATGCGGGTCATGGTTTTGACCGTGCGGGAGGATGTGGCGGATGCGACCGATAATATCAGCATTTCCAGACAAACCAGCACGGTGCCATGCAGCGGCATCCGGCCATTTTCGCCGCCGCGTGGCACGTTGATCACGAGGGTCGCTTCTTTGGCGAAGAAAGATTCCGTGGCGTGCGTCAGCAAAATGATCGGGATCCCCAGACGTTTTGCCTCGCGAACCGTGGTCGTTCCTTCTTTGTGCGCGTTTTTTTGCGCCATCATAATCAGCACATCGCCACGTTGCAGGCTGATCAGCTGTTCCGCCAGCGCGACGCCGGAACGGTTAAGCGAAACGGCCTGAATACCGATACGGTTGAAAAGCCGCGCGCTGTAATCCGCCAGAATTCCCGAGGCATTAATGCCAAAAAGCCCCACCTGACGCGCGCCAATCAGCAACGCGACGGCTTCAGATATCGCCTGCCGGTTGCCGGGTTCCGAAAGCGTATCGCACGCACGTTTATGGCCATCGAGAACGAAATCGATACCGGAATTAATATCGCAGGCCAGCTCGCTGACCGTCGTGATCATCTTTTCTTCTGAATTAATCGCCGTGCCGAGCCACGCTTCCAGCGTTTTTTTCATATCACGCAAACCGGCAAACCCTAATGCCTGAATTGCGCGGATCACGGTGGCATCCGAGGTTTCCGTTGCGGCAGCAATTTCTAATGCCGTGGATTCCAGAACAGTCTCACGATTGTCATAGATATATCTCACCACGGCCTGTAAGCGTGGTGAAAGTGCGTGTGCCCGCGCACGATAACGTTCACCAAATACATCAATACGTTTTTTTAACGGAGTGGCGGCCATGGAATGAACCCGATCCCTTTGCTTTAAAAGTGTATGGGTAAGCGTCAGTGCTTCTGAGAGGAATTTTATCTTATCAAATGTAGTGATTTGCCCGCTATGAAAACGGTTCAATTCACAAGATTCAGGGCGAAAGGATTCAGGTTGTGGAAGGTGTTTTTGAAGTTTAATTATTTAAATCAGTGCGTTATATTTTATTTTCAACCCGGTAACTGTGTGGGTTTTTTTAACGATTAATGTAGTAGAGGCATGAAATTGTTCATTTACTACTACGTTTTCACATGTTGGAATGATTATCAATTGCATTACAGCGGTTTTTTTGACCCGGTGAACGTGCAGGAAATAACCCATGGGGACGTTGCGGGAATAGTTCCCTGCGAAATCGGGTGGTTTCTTAAAATATCCGGAATGAATTTACGGAAATAATAAAATAATAAACATCAGGCGTAATGAAATGAATAATAACAGGACGATTTCTTTTAAACGGAATTGCCATCCGGCAATTATGGCCGCTATTTATGGTGTCGCGTTGCTGACACCGGGGATCAGTTATTCTGCGTGGGACAGCAATACGCTCACGGTGTCCGGACAGGAAACAGACGGGCAGGGTTACAGCGCCAGCGAGACTTCCGTGGCCAGCAAAACGCCGACTTCGCGGCTCAATGAAGCGCAGTCGGTCAGCGTAGTGACGCAGCAACAATTGGAGGATTATCAGGCTTCCAGTTTGTCGGACGCGATGCGTTTTGTCAGCGGCGTCACCGAAGGCAATACGCTGGCGAGCACTGAGGACGGGTTTGTCCGCCGCGGATTTGGTTCGAACTCCGACGGTTCGATTTACCGCGACGGCGTGCGCAGCAGTCAGGGGCTGAATTTTGATGCCACCACCGAGCGCGTCGAAGTGCTGAAAGGCTCGGCATCGCTGCTGTACGGTATTCAGAATCCGGGCGGCGTGATCAACGTCGTCAGCAAAAAACCGCAATACGACTGGCACACCAAAATCAGCGGGCGTTCCTCCAGCGAAGGTGGCGGCGCGGGCACGATTGACGTCACCGGCCCGCTCGGCAACGGTTTTGCATTCCGCCTGATTGCGGAAAAACAAAATCAGGATTACTGGCGCAATTTTGGCAGCGATAAACACACGCTGGTTGCACCGTCGTTGCAATGGTATGGCGAAAAATCCAGCTTCCTGATCAGCTATTCCGATTACCGCTACGACATTCCTTACGATCGCGGCACGGCATTTATCAACGGCAAACCGATTGATATCAACTATAAAGACCGTCTAGACGACAAAGCAAACCGCGCCTGGGGCCATAATAAAACGCTGAACGCCCATTATGACTGGCAGTTCAGCGATGACTGGAGCACCCGCCTGACGCTCGGCTGGAACCAGCGCCGCTACAACAATGATGAAGTCAGGGTGACGGCGGTCAACACGACCACCGGCGCAGTGACGCGGCGCGCCGACGCCAACCGCGGCTTTAACCACAAAACCAAATACGTTTCGTGGGACTTGCTGGGCTCTCAGGATATTCTGGGGATGAATCACGATATCGTGCTGGGCACGGATTATGAGATGAATCAGACCTATCGCGCACACCAGTATCAGGGGAAGGCGAACAGCAGCTTCAATTACTTTGATCCGCAATACGACATCCTCTCGCCGGTCACTGACAGCACCACGGAAAACACCGCCAACGGCAATAACCTGAACCGTATTCACAGCCGTTCGGTCTATGCCAAAGACAGCATTTCGCTGACGTCGGACTGGATTGCCGTGGTCGGCGGGCGTTATCAGCATTACGAACAGCGCGCGTCGAAAGGCTTTGATCCGGTGGTTCAGACGCTCGACAGTGAAGGCAACAAATTCCTGCCGCAGGCCGGGCTTATCTACAAACTGACGCCAGATGTTTCGCTTTACAGCAGTGTCAGCAAATCCTTTACGCCATCAACCGACGTGGATGATGACGGCAATGTCGGTAAACCGGAGCAGGGCACCAACTGGGAAGTGGGCAGCAAATGGCAGATTTCCCCGCGCCTGTTTGCCAGCGTGGCACTGTACCGGATTGACGAACGCGACATGTCGCTCAGCATTAACGGCACAACGCGGGCGATTGATAAAGCGCGTTCCACCGGCGCTGAATTTGAACTGAATGGCGAAGTGCTGCCGGACTGGGATGTGAGCGCCAATTACAGTTATGACAATGCCGAAATTGTGAATGACGGCGTGAACTCCACCAATAACGGCAACCGACTGCAAAATGCGCCACGCCATTCCGGCGCGTTGTATCTGAGCCATAATCTGACGTTCAGCGGCATTCCGGGTGATTTCCGCGTGGGCGGCGGGGCGCGTTATGTCGGCACGCGGGCAGGCGATCCGGAGAACAGTTTCACGATGCCGGACTATGTGGTGGCCGACAGTTTTATCGCGTGGAACAACCCGCTGTTCGGCGAGAAAACGCAGTTGAAACTTAACCTCAACAACCTGTTTAACAAACACTATTACACCTCCAGCGGCGGCAATCTGCGCGTGCGTGAAGGCGAAACCCGTAATCTGATGGTACAGGCCAGTGTTGAATTCTGATCGTGATAGTCAAAAGGGCGCGCTGCGCGTGCCCGTATTTTTCAGACCGGCGCTTATCGCGCTGGTGCTGCTGAGTGCGGTGATGAGCGTGGCGGTGCAGGCGCGAACGGTAACGGATATCGACGGGAATCAGGTTGAAATCCCCGATAATCCGCAGCGTATTGTGCTGGGCGAAAGCCGGATGTTGTATACGCTGGCAATGCTCGAAACCGGCGATCCGGTGAAACGCATTGTCGGCTGGCCGCTGGATTTAAAGCGGTATGACAGCCAGACCTGGACGATATTTACGCAAAAATTCCCGCAGATGCTGAAAATTCCGGTGCTGGGCGGCGGCGGGCCTGATGAAATGAACCCCGAGAAAGTGCTGGCGCTGAAACCTGACGTGGTGATTTTGCCGAGCCTGGCGCGCTACGACGATGCGGATTTACGGCTGCTCCGGATGCTGAAAGCGGCGCACATTCCGGTGGTGAGAATCGATCTGCGTGTCCATCTGCTGAAAAATACCGCCCGCAGCGTGGAGATTCTCGGTGAAGTGTTTAACCAGACTGAACGCGCGAAGGCGTTCACGCAGTTTTATCGCTCGCATATGCAGGTGATACACGACCGGCTGGCAGCCTACCAGGGCCCCAAACCCACGGTGTTGCTCCAGCTGCATCTGGGGCGCCGCAATGAATGCTGTGTGACAGCGGTGAAAGGCAGTCTCGGCGAATTGCTGACGTTTGCCGGTGGCGACAACATTGCCAGTAAAACCGTCGGCGGAGTATTTGGTCGTCTGAATGAAGAATCCGTGATCATGGCGCAGCCGGAATTTTACATCGCGACCGGTGCGGGCGACGTTAACGACAAAGACGATCTGAAACTCGGTCCGGCCATTTCCCCCGAAATGGTTCAGCAAAGTCTGGCGCAATTAACCGCGCAGCAGAACGGATTGCGCACGCTGAAAGCCCTGCATAACGGCCACACGGCGGTGATATGGCAGAACTTTTACCTCAGCCCGTGGCACGTTGCGGCCACTGAGTTTATGGCGAAAACGCTGTATCCGGAGCTTTTCGCCGATATCGAACCTGAGCAAACCCTCCGACAACTCTTTCACGATTACCTGCCCGTTCCGTACAGCGGAACGTATTTCGGCAAGGGCAAAGACTAAAAGTAAGATCCGGGGCTTTCGGCTAACGCTGCCTGACGGCACCCGGAGATTTTCATCTCCTCCTGAGGTTAATGGCGATTGCGTGCCACGCACGGCTCGGGTGATTGAAAGTCAGTTATCAGGCCGCACGGCGTCTTTATAATGCTTTTACGTTTTTCACTTTGCGGCCAGCGCCTTTCTGGCTATGTTATGGAACGGCTTGTTTCCAATATGAATGATGATGAAAACCCCTGATTTAAATCTGATTATTGCTCTTGATGCCCTGCTGGACGAAGGCTCGGTGATTGGTGCGGCGCGCAGAATGAATTTAAGCGCGCCCGCGATGAGCCGGACGCTGACCCGTATCCGTCATCAGCTTGGCGATCCGATCCTGGTCAAGGCCGGGCGAAAAATGGTGCCAACCCCGCGGGCGCTGGCCCTCAGGGAAGAAGTACATCAGATAATGGGCGAGGCCGTCCGGCTGTTGCAGCCGCAGTCGGTTGTGGATTTATCGCAGCTGGAACGCACGTTTACGCTGCACGCCAACGACGTTTTTATCAGCGCGTTCGGCGGGATCCTGCTCAGCCGTTTACGGCAGGAGGCGCATAACGTCGGTTTACGCTTTACCCCGGAAAATGGCAGCGACGAAGACAGTCTGCGCGACGGCAAGGTCGATCTTTACATCAGCGCGATGCGTCCGCTGGGAGATGATATTCACGTACAATCACTGTTTTCCACGCATTTTATGGGGCTGGCGCGTGAAGACCATCCGATTTTCGACCATGAAATCACCCCGGAATCATTCACCCGTTATGAGCAGATCAGCGTATCCCGGCGTGGACGCGCGCGCGGGCCTATCGATAAGCGGCTCGCAGAACTGGGCCTCGTGCGCCACATTTCGCTGGTGGTGCCGACGTTCCATTCCGGCGTGTTTTCGCTGGGGAATTCCGATCTGATTTTATCGTTGCCGGAACATGTCGTGCAGGCGGTAAAAACGATGGGGATCAGAACGCGCGCCTTCCCGCTGCCGGTGGAGCTGGATGCCATTCCTATCGTTCAGGCCTGGCATCCGCGGTTCCAGAATGATCCCGCCCATCAGTGGCTGCGGCGCACCATTCATGATTTATGTATCCATTCCGCTAGCGCGTGATCCGTGTCAGCACGACGGCTCCGTTTCCTGATTTTCCACCAGCACCGGACAGGCTGCGAGGTCGATCACTTCTTTCACGATGGAGTGTTCGACCCAGCGTTGCAGCGAGGATAAATGCCGGTGTCCCATCACGATTAAGTCCACCTTCAGTCTGGCCGCTTCCCGGATAATCACCTCCGTTGGTTCCCCGCCGACAATCAGCCCGCTGACGTGGCGGTTGTCTGCCGTCAGTTCCGTCACGGCGTGGCTCACGATGCGCCGCGCCTCGTGATATTCGTGATTTGCCGGGGGGTAAACCAGCCCGTCGCTGGCTTCGTTATTTGCGGGGTTTTCCGCTAAGAAATGATGTACGCCGGGCAGCAAATACGCCCCGTCAACCACGCATAAAATATGCAGATTGGCCGGTTTTCCGGCACTGATTTTCCGGCCCAGTTCAATGACCGCCAGCGATTGCGGCGACCCGTCGAGCGCCACGAGAATATTGGTGAACATCGCGTATCCTTTCTGTGAATGATAAAGACCCTATCTTGGGTAACCCGCCCTGGTAAATAAATGCCTCTGTATGCACCTGTCACGTGCGCCAGACGCACGCCTCGGCTGCAAACATCGCAATTCCTCCCGCTGCGCCAACTTTCTAGACTGAGCCCCTGATCATCTGGAAGGGATAAGTAATGCAAACACTTGCGCAACCTAAAGCTATGCCGCCAGCGGCGACGTTTGACCTGCGCATCATGACGGGGCTGACGGGCATTTTGCTGGCCTCGCTGGTGGCCGGATTAAACGAACACGTCACCGATATTGCGATGACCGACGTGCGCGGCGTGCTGTCTATCAGCTATGACGAAGGGAGCTGGCTCACCACATTGTATGAAGCGGCGCAGGTGGCGGTCATGGCGTTTGCGCCCTGGTTTTCGGCCACGCTGTCACTGCGGCGTTTCACCCTCGGCGTCACCGCCGCTTTCATGGTGGCGGGCGTGCTTTGTCCGTTTGCGCCCAATCTGCCCGTGCTTTATGTCCTGCGGACGGTGCAGGGGCTGTTTGGCGGCTGCCTGCCGCCGATGCTGATGAGCGCCGCGCTGCGGTTTTTACCGCCGGGGATCAAGCTTTATGGTCTGGGCGCGTATGCGCTGACGGCCACGTTCGGGCCGAATCTCGGCATCCCGCTGGCGGCGTTATGGACGGAATACACCGGCTGGCAAATGGTGTTCTGGCAAATCATTCCACTTTGTCTGCTGGCGATTGCCGCCGTGCACTGGGGCATTCCGCAAGACCCGCTGCGGCTTGAACGTTTTGCGCAGTTCAACGGCGTGGGGCTGCTGCTCGGTTTACCGGCTATCACCTCGCTGGTGGTGGTGCTGGAACAGGGCACGCGGCTGGGCTGGCTGGATTCGCCGTTCATCTGCCGGATGTTGTTGCTGGGGCTGACGACCCTGACGCTGTTTATGGTCAACGAGTGGTTTCATCCGCTGCCATTTTTCAAAGTGCAGCAACTCGCGCGGCGCAATCTCACCTTCTCGCTGATTACGCTGGGCGGCGTGCTGGTGATCCTGGTGGCAGTACCGGGGGTTCCGGCCGGATATCTGGCGGAAATCCGCGGTTACCGGCCTGTGCAGACGGCTCCGCTGGCACTTTATGTCGCGCTCGGGCAACTGGCGGCGCTGCCGCTGGTCTCGGCGCTGTGCAATATCCGCCGGGTCGATTGCCGCTGGGTGCTGGCCTGCGGGCTGGGGCTGATCGCGGTGACCTGTTACCTCGGCAGTGCGATGACGTCGGACTGGATCCGCAATAATTTTTACGGCCTGCAAATGCTGCAAATCCTCGGGCAGCCGATGGCGGTGATCCCGCTGCTTCTGCTGGCCACCAACGGTTTACCGCCCGCCGAAGGGCCATTTGCCTCGGCCTGGTTTAACACCGTGAAAGGTATGGCGGCGGTGGCCGGAACCGGCGTGCTCGAAGGGCTGAGCACCGCGCGCGAGCATTTTCACTCCAACACGCTGGTGAATCAGTGGGGAAACAGCGGGCAGGGGCTGTCGTTTTCTCACTCCGGCAGCGAAAGCCTTTCAGCGCTGCCGGAGCAAATCCACGTGCAGGCCGTGGTGCTGGCGTCTGCTGATGTTTATCAGGTCATGGTCGTGCTGACCGTCATTCTGATCCTCTTTATTCCGTTAATGGCAACGCGCGTTTATCCACCGCGTCCGCTTGCCAGCCCTTCAATTTCTTAAGGTTTGAACATGAATTTGATCATGCGATTTAAAAAAAATGCCGTGGCGGTTTCCGGCGTGGTCATCCTGCTGGTGGCGGGGATGATTTACTTCTGGCTGCTGGCGGATAAGGCCGATCAGCGCACCAATGATGCGTTTATCCGGGCAGATTACACCGTGGTGACGCCGCGTATTACCGGCCAGATTGAGAAGGTGGCGGTGAAAGACAATGAGTATGTGGAGCAGGGGCAAACGCTGGTGGAAATCGATGACCGGGATCTGCGTGCGGAACTGAATGCGGCGGTGGCCAGTGTGAACGTGCAGCAGGCGGCGGTCGATAATGCCAAAGCCAGCCTGATGCAGCAGCAGTCGATGATCGCGCAGGCCGCCGCCACACTGGCGGCCAGCCAGGCCAGTTACGTTTTTGCCAAAGCGGATTTGGCGCGTTATCGCGATCTGGCCGCGCAAGGGGCTGGCAGTAAACAAAACGCGCAGCTGGCTCGTTCGCGCATCGATACCGCACAGGCGAATGTGGCGCGGGATAACGCCACGCTGAACGCCGCCAGAGCCAAAACCGTGGTGTTGCAGACGGAATGTCAGCGCGCAAAAGGAGAACTGGAACGGGCGCAGGCCGTGCAGGAGACGGCGAAGCTGAATTTATCCTATACGCACATTGTTGCTCCGGTTGCGGGCTGGGTCGGGCAGCGCGTGGCGCGGGAAGGTGCGTATGTCACGCCGGGCACGCCGCTGCTGGCTGTAGTGCCGCTCAATAACGCCTACGTGGTGGGGAATTTTCAGGAAACGCAGCTTGAACATGTCAGGCCGGGACAGCGGGTGGATATCAGCGTGGACAGTCTGGGCGGAACCCTGCTGCACGGCGTGGTCAACAGCTTTGCACCGGCGACCGGCGTGACGTTTTCGGCGATTACGCCCGATAACGCCACCGGTAATTTTACTAAAGTGGTCCAGCGTATCCCGGTAAAAATTGAAATCGAAGCCGGGCAGAAACAGGTCGCACGGCTGCTGGTGGGCATGGCGGTAGAAGCGACCATTCACACCGGCACGACAGGAGCGGATCAATGAAAAACGCAGGGTTAACATTGAGCGTTTTACTGCTGAGCGGCTGCATGGTGGGGCCTGATTTTAACGCGCCGGTTGTGAAAAGTCCGCCGACGTGGCCGCAGGGAAAGGCGGTAAGTCACGTCGTAGAACAGGGGCTTGATCCACACTGGTGGAATATTTTCCACGACGATACGCTGACCGCGTTAATCGCAGAATCTGCGCAGGGAAATCTGGATATTCAGGCGGCGGGCGCGCGGCTGTTGCAGGCGCAGGCGGAAAACAGCGTGGTGACGGGGGAAAGTTTGCCGTCCGTCACCGGATCGGCGTCGTATCAGCGCGCCCGAAATAGTCAGAACGGTTTGCAGGATATTTCAGGGCTGGGAGGCAAGGAAGCCTACAGCGTCTGGCAACCTGGCGTCGGGGTTTCGTGGGAGGTCGATATGTGGGGGCGGCTGCGTCGCGCGCGGGAATCCGCCGGTGCGCGCGTTGAAGTCAGCGAGGATTTACGCCGCGCGGTGCTGATCGGCATTCAGGCTGAAACGGCCAGCGATTATTTCCGGCTGCGCAGCGTGCAGTTACAGCGTGAAAACGCCTTGCAGGATCTGGATATCGCCCGTCACAGCCTGAAACTGACAGGCATCAGAATGGCCGACGGCGTGGCGACGCAGCTGGAAGTGGCACAGGCGCAGGCGCAGGTGGCGGCTGTCGAGTCCACCCTGCCGGTACTGGAACAGCAGGAAGCACATCTTATCAACGCGCTGAGTTATCTGCTGGGTAAGGAACCGGGGGCATTAACGCAGCGGCTTCGCGGCGCCAGACCGTTGCCGCTGACGCCGCCGGAAGTGCCGGTCGGGTTGCCGTCTGAGCTGGCGCAGCGGCGGCCTGATATCCGCGCCGCTGAGGCACAGCTGCATGCCGCAACGGCAGACATTGGCGTCGCCACGGCTGATTTTTATCCGCGCATCACCCTGACCGGCAATATCGGGATACAGGCGATGCAGTTCAGCCAGCTGGGAAACTGGGGATCTCAGCTTTACAGTTTCGGCCCCGGCCTGACGTTGCCAATATTTGAAGGCGGGCGTCTGCGCGGTCAGTTAGCGTTGAAAAAAGCGCAGCAACAGGAAGCCAGCCTGCATTTTCAGAGCACGGTATTAAAGGCCTGGCACGAAGTGGATGACGCGATGGTGGATTACGACACCGGGCAGCGGCAGCGCAGCCAGCTGAAAATTCGCGTGGATAATGACAGTGCGGCGCTGGACGCTGCATCAAAACAATATGTTGCAGGCGCGACGGACTTTCTCAATGTGCTGGTGATGCAAAAGGAACTGATCGCGGCGCGGCAGACGCTGGTGGTCAGCGATGCCAGCGTGTCGCTCGCGCTGGTCCGGTTGTATAAGGCGCTGGGGGGCGGATGGGGCGGGGAGTCGTCACAGACGATGAATTAAGCGTTATGAGTAAATAAGCATTCAGCACACAAAAAAGCCCCGGCTGTTGAGAGGGCCGGGGCTTTGCGGAACGCGAGCATGATTTTTAAGTTTTGCTAATTAAAACTTATACTCACCGCCCAGTTACGCATGAACTTCATTGCTCGCGTCACTGGCGACGAGTGTATTCACTTTAGCCGTGGCGCTCCAGTTTTTGCTCAGGGTTGCGTTCAGACCGACAGCAAATCTGCCGCCGGGAAATAGGGTTTGGTTATTTTGTCATGGCATTAAAGGGATTCCGTGACGGCGAGCGTAGCCATGGTTTCATTCTGGTCGCCGGACGGCATAAATGACGCCTCTTAAAAAAGGCTTTATAGTATGTAATGGATACTTAGTATCATTCAGGCACCTTTTATTCATCTGGTCTATATGAGGAAACCCTATGTCGGGTAATGCCGTGCCAAAGGCAGTTACGCAAGTGAATTGTCGCAGTGCTTCAAACCGTTTACTGCTGGATCAGATCACCGATAAATGGGCTGTTCTGATCCTCACCGTGCTCTGTGCCAAGCCGCTGCGTTTCAATGAAATCAGACGTTGTCTGGACGGAATCACTCAAAAATCGTTAACGCAAAGCCTGCGCCGTCTTGAACGTAATGGCATTGTTGCCCGCCGCGTTATCCCTTCCTCACAAATAGCTGTCGAATACAGCATTACGCCGCTGGGGCGCACTCTGGAAGCGCCTTTTCAGGCATTGTATGGCTGGATGCTGAATCATTCCGCCGATGTCATTCAGGCTCAGGCTGCTTTTGATGAGCGGGAAGTCGAGTAATGCGCAAAACAGATCATCTGGGGGGTATCACGGCGTTTGTCACCACGGCGCAGTGCGGGAGTTTTACCGCGGCGGCGGAACGGCTGGGGCTGACGAAATCGGCGGTGGCGAAAAGCGTCGGGCGTCTCGAGGCACGGCTCGGGCTGCAACTTTTTCAGCGCTCGACGCGGCGGCTCAGCCTGACGCCGGACGGTGAGCGTTATCTGCAAAGCAGCCAGAACGCGATTGAAATTCTCGAACAGGCGGAAGCGGAACTGATGTCGCATACCGCGAAACCTTCCGGCCGGTTGCGGGTGGATTTACCGGCGGCGTTCGGGCGGCAGCGGATCATGCCGCACCTGCTGGCCGTTATCCGGCAATACCCTGAGCTGGAAATGACAATTACGTTCAGCGAACGGTTTATCGATCCCATTGAAGAAGGCATCGATCTGGTGGTGCGTATCGGCGAACTGACCGACAGCAGCGGACTGATAGCACGCCGTCTGACTACGCAAAAACTGGTGATCTGCGCCGCGCCGGAGTATCTCGCGCAGTACGGTGAACTGCATGAACCCGAAGAACTCAGTCAGCACCGCTGTGTAGTGGGCGTGCGGCGCAACCAGCCAAAATTCTGGATCCTGCGCAACGCGCGCGGCGAAGTGAGCCGCTATACGCCGCCCGCGACGTACGAATTTGCCGACGGCGACGCGATGCTGGCAGGTGTGCTGGCCGGTTGCGGGTTGTCGCAGTTGCCGCTGTGGCTGGTGGGAAAATATCTGGCAAGCGGGGAACTGAAAGAGGTGCTGACAGGCCATTCCGGGGGCGAAATGCCTGTCAGCGCCTTGTGGCCTAAAAGCCGTCAGCTGTTACCGAAAATCCGCTTTGTGGTGGATACGCTGATCAAAGCCGCGGAGGATGGCCAGCTCGACTGACAAGGCTTACGCTTTTTCTTCATAGAACGGGTCGTTGGTGCCATCACCACGCGGTTAGATCATGTGATTTCCCCCCGCGTGTTCAGTTCTGTGTGTCCGGCAGGCGCGGTCACCGGCATCCACGCGCTGTTTGATGTAAATACTGAGCCACGCGGCGGCGGCGAAAATGATGCTGCTCAGCACCACTGAACGCGTACCGAATTCGGCGATAAACCAGCCGCCCGCCAGTGAACCGACGGTGATGCCCAGATTTGAAAATGACATGTACAGGCTGTTGGCGAATTCCGGCGCCTGGCTGGCTTCGCGCATCAGCCATGTCTGGCTGACCACCAGCCCTGAAGAGTGGAATGCGCCCCAGAAAACCATCAGTGCGCACATGGCAAGCAGGGAATCACCGGCCAGCCAGACCAGGATGAAGATCAGGGCGTACACCACCGGATAAAGATGCGTGGTTTTGTTGGCGTTTTTTTGCAGGAAGCTGCTGAACACAAAGTTCCCGGCGAATCCGCAGACGCCAAAGGCGATAAGCATCGCCGTGATCATGTTGCTGTTAAGGTGCGTGACGCGTGACAGGTAATCCGCCACGTAGCTGAAACTCGAGAACATCGCCGCGAAAATCATCGTGACCGTGACGATGGTCAGCCACAGTTTGCCGTTACGCAGCACGCTCACCTGACTGGCAAAGGACACTTTGGCCGTGGCAGGCATAGAAGGGACGAAGAAGAGGATCCCGACGAACGCGAGGGCACAGGAAATCGCCGCAAAGTAGAACGCATCGGCCAGCGATAAATGTTCCGCGATCAGCGAGCTTAACGGCACGCCGAGCACCAGCCCGATTGCCACACCGGCAAACACTTTCGCCGCCGCGCCGGCACTTTTTTCTTTCGGCACGGCCTGCGTGGCGACCACCAGTGCGACCGCAAAGAACACCGCATGTGTGAGTGCCGGAAGAATGCGGAAGACCAGCATCATATTGAAGACCTCTGTAGTGGCGTAAATCAGGTTGGAAACCACGAAGACGAAGAGAATCGAAAGCAGCACGGTTTTTTTGTTAAAACCCGACAGCAGCAGGGTAATAAACGGGCCGGTGACGGCGACAATTACGGCGTAAATGCTGACCAGAAAACCGACCTGCGTGGCGGTGACGTGGAGTTGTTCGATGAGTTTCGGCAACAATCCGATGATGCCAATTTCCGTGGTGATGACGCTGAAGACGGCGACGGAAAGTGTCAGCAGCAGGAGTGAATTTTTATTTTGCATTGAAAGCCTTGTAGAACCGAATGTGCAGATGAAAAGTTGAACCTGATCATCCGGCAGTTCGGATTATTCGGAAAGGCCTCTCCGGGCGCATCTTAGTAGACATAACTTCGCCAATGGAATACGGGGCGTGCCGTATCGTTTTTGTCCTATTTTTACAATGCGACTTAACCTAAACTTTGTGAATTTATAATTAATTCAATAGGTTGTTATATCATTTATTCAACACGCATCCTGCCAGCAGGGGATTACTTCGCCGGAAACTATGATAAAATGCGCGGCCCAGGGTTTCCCCGCACGACCATTAAAAGAAAGGTTTATCCCGAGTAATGTCTGACAATCTTATTGAGCGCATTTCGAGTGCGTTAGAATCTGAATACACGCTTGAAGGACTCGTTCGACAGCTTCTTGAAATGCTTGAGCTGGTGACCAACATGGAATCGACGTATCTCACCCGCATTGAGCCGGACGGCGATTACCAGCACATTCTGTTCTCCCGCAACTCACAAGATATGCAAATTCCTGAAGGGATTTCGGTGCCGTGGGGCGATACGCTGTGCAAGCGTGCGCTCGACGAAGGCCGCCGTTATACCTGCGATGTCGCCAGTATCTGGGGCGATTCCGAAGCGGCAAAAGCGCTGGGGATCATGACTTACGTGAGCACGCCGGTGACGCTGGTGGACGGTTCGCTTTACGGCACGCTGTGCGCCGCCAGTTCCGAAAACCGCGAACTTTCGGAACGCAGCGAACAGGTGTTGCAGCTTTTCGCGCAACTGATCGCCCAGCAGATTCAGAACGAACAGCTGCTGAAAAAGCTGCAAGAGGCGAATGCCGCGCTGACCGCCGTCAGCCTGACCGATGAACTCACCGAATTGCCCAACCGCCGCGCGGTGTTTGAAACGTTGCCCGACCTGTTCGACAGGGCCGCTGACAAGGCGAATTATGTTCTGGTGGCGTTTACCGATCTGGATAATTTCAAGCAGATCAATGATGTCTACGGCCACGAAACGGGCGATGATTTCCTGTATGCGGTCGGGCAAAGGCTGAAAGCGGGCGCGGCGGAAGGTGAGATCCTCGGGCGTGTCGGCGGTGACGAATTTATCGTCGCCGGAGAAGGGCCGTCAGGATTTGATGACGCGCTGCGCGCGGCGGATGCGTTCAAAAACCGTCTGCGCAGTTTACTCATCGGCGAATACAAACTGCATTCCTGCACGCTGGATTACGCCGGCCCGAGCATCGGCGCTATCGCGATTAATCCTGCTGCTGTTAATCCGGATCAGGCGATGTATCTGGATAAAAACCAGAGAAGAACCAAAGCACTGTAAAGCCGGATCCTGCGCCTTTGCGTTTTACCCAAAGGCGCGGTATTCAAAAATCAGTTGTGATGCAAATCGCTCAAAAACTTCTGAGCCCGGGCGTGCTGCGGGCGCGTGAAGAAGTTTTCGGGCGTGGATTTCTCCAGAATTTTCCCCTGATCCATAAACCAGATCGTGTCCGCCACTTCGCGGGCAAAATTCATTTCGTGCGTTACGCACATCATGGTCATGCCTTCCCGCGCCAGACCGCGCATCACGTTCAGCACTTCACCAACCATTTCCGGATCCAGCGCTGACGTCGGTTCATCAAACAACATCACCGGCGGTTTCATGGCTAACGCGCGCGCAATGGCGACGCGCTGTTGCTGTCCGCCGGAAAGCTGCGCCGGATAGGCATTGGCTTTATGCGATAAACCAACGCGTTCCAGCAGTTCACCCGCGTGCTGACGCGCTTCCTGACGCTTCACGCCGAGCACTTTCACCGGCGACATCATGATATTTTCCAGCACCGAAACGTGCGGGAAAAGGTTGAAGTTCTGAAACACAAACCCGATGCGCGTGCGCAGCTGATTCAGGCGCGTGCTGGTGCCGTGAATGTCGATGCCATCAAATAAAATCTGGCCTTCTTCAATCGGCTCCAGCCGGTTGACGGTGCGGATCAGCGTCGATTTACCCGAGCCTGACGGCCCGCATACCACCACCACTTCACCGCTTTTAATTTCTGCACTCAGATCGGTCAGCGCCTGGTATTCGCCATACCATTTATTGACCTGATTAAATAAGATCACCGGTCGCATCGTCGCTCCTTATTGTGATTGAGTCTTGGTCAGCAGCATCGCCTGCGCCACGTTGTCCGCTTCCGGCACGCGGTTCTGCCGTTTGCGCGTAATGCGCGCTTCCAGCTTATTGGCGAGCCACGTCAGGCTGAAACAGATGAGGTAATAGCCAATCGCGACAATCGCGAAAACCTGAAACGGCTTGGTCAGCAGCTGGTTGTTTACCTGATTGGCGGCAAAGGTCAGCTCCGGTACGTTAATCACGTAACCGAGCGTGCTGTCTTTAATGATGGAAACCAGCTGGCTGACCAGGCTTGGCAGCGTGTTGTACAACGCCTGCGGCAGAATAATCAGGCGCAGCGTTTTGAAATAACTCATGCCCAATGCGCGCGCCGCCTCGTACTGGCCGCCCGGCAACGCCTGAATGCCGCCGCGCACTATCTCGGCGATATACGCACTTTCATAAATCACCAGCGTACATAGCATGGTGCTGAATCCGCTGATGTTGTGGCCGATTAACAGCGGGACGCAAAAGTACGTCCAGAACACCACCATCAGCAGCGGAATACCGCGTAAACCGTAAACCCAGCAGGCGGCGGGCCAGCTCAGCCAGCGGAACGGCGATAAACGCGCCAGCCCGAGTAAAACCCCCACCGGCAGCGCAAACAGAACGGCCAGCACGGAAATCAGCAGCGTACAGAGGATCCCGCCGAGCGGCCCCTGCGGGTATTGTCCCATCAGGAACAGCATCCCGTTGTCGTGCAAAATCGTGAACATTTCGAGCATGGGATTACCTCGCGTAGACCCGCTGGAACCGGCGGGCCAGCAACGCACCGGCACCCATCAGCAGCAGAGAGAAGAACAGATAACCGGCAGAGGCCACCAGATACGATTCGAAAGTGCGGAACGTCTGGTTTTCAATATCACGGGTCACGTAAGTCAGTTCAGCCACGCCAATGACCATCGCCAGGCTGGTGTTTTTGAACAGCAAAACGGTGTGGTTGAGCAGCGACGGCAGCGCGTTACGGATGCCCTGCGGCAGGATCACCGAGCGCAAAGAACGGGTGTAACTCATGCCCAGTGCACGTGATGCCTCGGTTTGTCCTTCAGGAATAGCGCGTAAACCGCTGCGGATGTCTTCGGAGAAATACGCCGCCTGACACAATCCGAGCGCAAACATCGAGAACAGAAGTTCGGCGTTAAAATCGTTAATCCACATCTGCACGGATTCGGGCAGCAGCGTCGGAATGGCGAAATACCACATCATCAGCTGGATAAGCGTCGGCACATTGCGGTGATACGACACATACGCACGGACAAAATATTCGGCGGCGCGTTTGTGCGTCAGCCGGATGACGACCAGCAGCAGGGCAATAAACATCGCCAGCAGCCAGGATCCCAGCGCCAGCTTGAGGGTGACAACCATACCATCGACGATCATCTGCCCGAACTGACCGGTCAGGACTTTGCTGAAATCGAGCGTCATTGTATTTTCACCCTCCTGAATGGTTGAACTGTCGGTTTATAAGGAAAACGGGTTTAGCGGGAAAATCACAGACCTTCGCCGGGGCGCATGGTGGAAAGGCCACCGGGAACCTGCAACGTCGGGGTGATCTCGATGTTGCCGATGTTCACGGCAACCGGCGCAGACAGGGCAAACGCCACGCAGTCGGCGATGTCTTTGGCTTCAGGCAGTTCAAAACCGTCAATGAAGCGGCGGCGGGCTTCTTCGTGATCGCCGGAAACGTTGCCGAAAATGTCCGTTGCCACGCGGCCGGGGCAGATTTCGGTAATGCGTACCCGCTTGCCGTAGCAGTCAACGCGCAGCTGGCGCGAGAGGGCGTGAACGCCGGCTTTGGTGGCGTGATAAATCGAGTTGCCACCGAAGTTATAAATCGCGGCAATTGAGGTGATATTAATAACGTGGCCGCGATCGCGTTCCATCATGCCCGGCACCAGCAGGCGGCAGAGATGCAAAACCGCGCGCAGATTCACGTCCACCTGCGTATCCACGGATTCTTCATCGGCGTTCAGGATAGAGCCGGGGCGCGAAACACCGGCGTTGTTCACCAGAATATCCACGCTGATTTCGCTGCACAGGCGCGTGACGGCGTCGAGGTCGCTGACGTCGAGTGCGTGCGCAATACAACCGGTGCGGGCAGCGAGGGCGGCCAGCTGATCGGCGCGGCGGGCGACGGCGTGAACCGTAATGCCTTCCTGACAAAGGCGTTCGACAATGGCTTCACCCATTCCGGCCGATGCGCCGGTCACCAGCGCGGTTTTGTAATCTGAAAATGGCATTGCGACTCTCCTGTTAAACCCCGGCTCCGTCATGTTCTGCCGGTGGGTGTTTTCTGACTGTATCCAGTAATTCTCAGGCGGTATAAGACATAAACTGTGTGAGGCGATAAGCGGGACTTATAACAGCGCGTTTCCCCTCGCCAGCTCCCGGCGTTGCCGGGCTGGCGGCATCAGCGCGATATCCATTTCGGCAATAATTTCCCGCAGCGTATGCACCATTTCGATGGATTCCGGCGTATCGCCGTGAACCAGAATCGACGTTGCAGTCACCGGCAGCGTCACGCCGTCGATGCTTTGTACCGTGCCTTCGCGCAGCAGCTGGCGGATACGCGCGCGCACCTGCTCTTTGTCATGAATGACCGCGCCCGGTTTCGCCCGGCTGACCAGCAGCCCGTTGCTTTCATACGCGCGGTCGGCGAGAAACGTGCAAATCACCGGCAACTCCAGCGCCCGCGCCATACGTTCAACGGCGTTGCCGGACATTGTGCTGATGATCATCTGTGCATCGAAATCCTTCACCGCCTGCAATAACACCCGCGCCAGCTGAGCGTCTTCGGAGACCATATTCCCCAGCGCGCCGTGAAAACTCATGTGTGTCAGCGGGTAATCCGCCGCTCTGGCAAACGCCGAAAGCGCGCCCAGCTGGTAAGTGACGTAATGCGCCATGACCTGCGGTTCGATGTGCATCCGGCGTCGGCCAAACCCGGACAAATCGGGGAACCCGACGTGCGCGCCGAGATCCACCTGATACTTTTTCGCCAGCGCGACGGTTTTCGCCATAATCACCGCGTCCCCGGCGTGAAACCCGCAGGCCACGTTGGCGGAGGTGATCAGCGGCATCAGCGTGGCGTCGTCGGCAAGGGTGTAATCGCCAAATCCTTCGCCGATATCGGCGTTCAAATCGATGTATTTCATGCGGCCAGTTCCTCGCGGCGTAACGTGAAAATTTCCTCGCCGTATTCCACGCAGTCACCGTCTTTTACGGAAAGGGGTTCCACCACGCCCTGCACCGGACTGCGCAGCGGCAGGTAGATCACGCCAACTTTTAGCAGGCCGAGCAGCGCGTCTTTCCCGACTTTTTCACCGGGCTGAGTAAACGGAATTTTGCTGAGCGGATGCTGTAGCAGCACGATACCGGGGAAGGGCGCACGCACCGCGTCGGGGGCGGCCAGCGCGGGAAGCGCAGGCGTTTCGTCCGGCACGCGGCACGGCAAAAGGGCAGGGGAAACGGGCGCGTATTTTATGCTGACCCGGAAGCCGTTTCCGCGCAGTTCAATCTGGCTGAGGCCGGACTTGCGCATCTTCTGTGCGACAGAGCGCAACTCGCTGAGTGCTGGTGCTTTTTTTTCCATATCCATCCCGTCAAAGAGAGAGTGTCCCCGCGCAATAACGACGACAAAACGGCCCGCTGAGCGGGCGGTAAACGCACTCTATCGTGTCACTGCGGACGTCAGGAAAGAGGATTTCGCTTTGCGGTAATAAGGTGCGCTTATTACCCCACCAGCGTCAGTGGCCGGTTATCTACCGTGCGGCTGGCCATCAGCGACAGCAAAATCGCTTTGACCGCTTCGGCGGGTTGGGAAAGCGGCAGATGGTCGGACATACAAAATGACAGCGCCGCCTGAATATTCGGTTTGTCGATTTTCGCCATCCACGAACCGGAGGCTTTGAGCATCGCACGGGCGGCGGATTCCGGCATGATCGTGCAGCCTAATCCTGCGGCCAGCGCGGCATTGAGGGTGGTTTGCGATTCGATTTCGCACTTCACGCGGTACGTCACTTCTTCGTGGATAAACGCGTCGTCGATGACTTTACGCATGATGTTATAAATACGCGGCAGGAACAGATCGTACTTTGCCACCTGCGCCAGACTGACGGTTTTCAGTGGTTTGCTGAGTGCGTGCGGGCACACGAAATACAACTCTTCTTTCATCAGCGGCATAAAGCGTAGCCCGTGAATTTCGCGGTTGCCGTAAATCACCGCCATATCCATCCGGCCATTCATGATGAGTTCGCTCAGCGTGGTGCCGAAGTTTTCATTAAAATACAACACGATACCCGGATATTGCCGGTGGACTTCTTCCATCAGCGGCAACGCCAGCTGTTGTGCGGCGGTACCCGGCGCAAGCCCGACGGAAACGCTGCCCGAAAGCGCCAGCGCCGAGCCGTCAATCGCGCTCTGCGCCTGATCGCACTGGCGCAAAATAGCCTGTGCGTGGATATATAAAATTTTGCCCGCTTCGGTCGGCGTCACGCCGCGTTTGGTGCGGATCAGCAGTTGCTGATTCACTTCGCCTTCCAGCGTGGCGAGTTGCTGGCTGAGCGCAGGCTGCGCAATATGCAGGATATCTGCGGCCTGAGTGAGGCTGCCCACATCGACAATCTTGATAAAATATTTAAGGCGGCGGAGATTCACGATGGCATCCTCATCACGTAAACGAGTGGTGTTATAAGTAATGTGTATGAAGCAAGATGAGTGCCAACACGCACTGATGCGCTGATTTATGCCTGTGCGCCGGGTTTCCTTCTGATTTCACCGCCGGTTTGGTCATTGCGTAGCCGGATATTTTCGGCGTTTGCGCCGCCTGCCGGAAAATGACTTCCTCCGCCTGCACTGCACCGGTGCAAATTGCCTGATTTGCGCGTTCAGCCATTGCTTTGTGTTATGTCATCACAACAAAGCGCTATTGGTCGGCGCGGTCCGTTCCTCATTACTCTTCCCCCTGTAGTGCCTCATCGCTGTCCGTCTTTTTACGTTCGATAAAAACAATGGAACCCCAGGACCATGCCTGATATCGCCGACCGCTTAAAAAATGTCTCTGTTTCTGCCTCCGTCGCCATGACGCAAAAGGCCCGTGATCTTGCCGCCGCCGGCGTGAACGTCATCGCGCTTTCTACCGGCGAACCGGATTTTCCGACGCCACGACACGCCACGGAAGCGGCCTACGCCGCCGCGCTCGGCGGTGATACCCGCTATCCGCCAACCGACGGAACCCCGGCTTTGCGGGCGGCTATCGCGCGTAAATTCCAGCGCGATAACCACCTCGATTACGATGTGAGCCAGATCCTCACCGCAGGCGGCGCGAAGCAAATTATCTTTAACGCGATGCTGGCGACGATTAATCCGGGCGATGAAGTGGTGATCCCGACGCCGTCGTGGATCAGCTATGCGGATATCGTCAAATTTGCGGGCGGTATTCCGGTGCCGGTGGCCTGCCCGGAAGAGAACAATTTCAAGCCGTATCCGCAGGACATTGAAGCGGCGATCACGCCGAAAACCAAATGGCTGCTGCTGAATTATCCGGGCAATCCGACCGGTTCCGTGGCAACGCGTCCGGAATTGCAGGCGATTGGCGAAGTGATGCTGCGCCATACGGGCGTGTGGATCCTGACCGATGATATCTACGAACACCTGATTTACGACGACGTGACGTTTTACACGCTGGCCGAAGTGGAGCCGCGTTTGCTCGATCGCGTACTGACGGTTAACGGCGTGTCGAAAGCCTATTCCATGACCGGCTGGCGTTTAGGTTTTTGCGGCGGCCCGAAAGATCTGATTAAAGCCATGAGCAACGTGAACACGCAAAACAGCGGGGGCGTCACCACGCTTACGCAGGCGGCAGCGGTTGCTGTGCTTAACGGCCCGCAGGGTTTACTGAAAGAGCGCGCCGAAATCTACCGTCAGCGCCGCGATTACGTGCTGGAGCGTTTAACGTCCGTGCATGAATTGCGTTGCCATAGACCGCAGGGCGCGTTTTATCTGTTCGTGAATATCGAAGGCTGTATCGGGAAAACCACCGCAGGCGGGCGTCACATCGATAATGATGCCGATTTTGTGATGGCGCTGATCGAAGAAAAGCACGTCGTCACCGTGCAGGGCGCAGCGTATGGCATGAGCCCGTACTTCCGTATTTCCTACGCCACCAGTATGGAAATTTTGCAGGACGGCTGCGACCGGATCGCGGAGTTTTGTGCAGGTCTGAAATAAAACCTCTGAATTCCAACCGTAAAAAAACGGGCCTTTTTCGGGCCCGTTTTCTGTTTCATCATGAGGGAAATTTAAAACCCCATCACCGTCTTCACCGGCATTACGTTATCGCGCAGGCGGGAGAACCACTGGTTGATCTGACGTGCCACGGCAATGGCTTCGCGTGCATCGCTTTTGACAAGCCGGATGCTCTGACCGGGCTGAACCTGCGCCAGACGCCACAAATCTTCTTCAATAATGCCGGCAATTTTCGGATAGCCTCCGGCAGTATTAGCGTCGGCCAGTTGAATGATGGGCTCGCCCGCAGGCGGAACCTGCACGATGCCGGGGATTAACCCGTAGGAACGCATTTCAATGACTTTCGACGGCGTGACCGGTTCGCCGGACAGCCGGTAACCGGTGCGGTTGCTGTGCAGGGAAACCTTCCAGGGCTGCGACCAGAAGCGGGGAAGATCGGCTTCAAACAGCGCATATTCACCGGCGGGAATGGCGCGCAGTTGCACCAGTCCCTCAGTGCTGGTCGGGAACACGTTGGCCAGCGCAATCTGCGGCGGCTCGATACCCATGCCTTGTGCAGGCAAAGGTGAGATGAAAGAATCGCCTGCCGCAAGACGATCGTTTTTCGCCAGCGGTCGCCCGTCTGTTCCGCCGAAACCGCCGCGCAGGGCGGTACTGCGCGAACCCATGACGACCGGCACGTCAATGCCTCCGGCGACGCACAAATAGCTGCGCGCGCCGGAACGCGGAAACTGCATTTCCAGCTCCTGTCCGGTGCGGACGGAACAGGCCCACCAGGGCGGAAGCTCTTCGCCGTCGAGCTTCGTGCGGCAATCCGCGCCGGTAACGGCAATGCTGGTATCGGCAAGAAACCGGACTTTAAACGGGAACATCTGCACTTCAATGCAGGCGGCGTTTTCGTCGTTGCCCAGCAGGATGTTGCCCGCGCGAAACGCCAGCGGATCCATCACGCCGCTGACGGACACGCCGATATCCCGAAATCCGCTGCGGCCCGCGTCCTGAACGGTATTCAGCGGGCCGGTTTTCACAATTTCAATCACCGCTTTTGGGGTCACAGTTCTATCCTTTCTGGCAGGAACCGCACGCTGTCACCCGGTGCCATCAGCGCGGGATTCTCAGCGCACGGGTCAAACAGCGTCAGTTCGGCGAATCCGATGGCGTTCCAGCCGTTGGGCCCGGTGAGCGCGGAAACGCCGGTCTGCGCACCGCCGATGGTCACGGTGCCTTTGAGCATATTCAGCGAGGGGACTTTTTTACGCGGCGTAGCGAGAGACGGATCCAGCCCGTGGAGATAGCCAAAACCCGGCGCGCTGCCCAGTGAAAATACCGTGTAGCTGCCCTGAGAGTGGCGGCGGATGACGTCGCGGGGCGAAAGCCCGGTATGCTGACAAACCGCATCCAGATCCGTGGCATGTTCGCCGCCGTAAATCACCGGAATTTCAATCAGTTTGCCTTGCGGATGAACGGCCTGCGCCTGTTCCCACGCGCCGACCAGCAGGGCGAAAGTCGCGTCATAATCTTCCGGCGTCTGGCGAAACAGCACCAGCAAATTGGTGACGCCGGGGATCAGCGATTCGACGTCGTCGCGCACGCGCAGTGTGGCCGCCAGCGACCAGATGCGGCGCTGGGCGGGCAGGTCGAAATCCCCCGGCGCTTCAATCAGCCACGCACGGCTGCCGATGGTGGAGATTTTGATGTTGTCGCCCTGACTGGCAAGAATATAAGAGACGCGGGAAGGCACCTCGTGCGACACAATGGTCATCGGCTATTCCAGAGGTTCGAATTTAAGGCTGGAGAGCGGCTGAACTTTGTCTTCGCGCACCATTTTGTATTCGGTATTTGGTCCGATCCAGTTTGCCCAGATTTTATCGATGGTGCCGTCGTCATCCATCGCTTTCAGGCTGCCGTTCACTTTTGCCAGCAACGCCGGTTCGTCCTTTTTCATACCGACGCCAATCGGTTCCAGCGCCATCGGTTCTTTGATCATCCCCAGTTCGATGCCGTCTTTTCCGGCCTGAGAAATCATCTTGATAGCGGTCATGGTGTTGGTGACAAAGCCCACGGCTTTATTCTGTTCGAGTGCCAGAAACGCCGAGGCGGCATCCTGGAAGGTCACGGCTTTCGCGCCCGCCAGATAAATGGATTGCTCTGACGTCGTGCCCTTGGTGGCGCTGATGCGTTTGCCTTTAAAATCCGCACGGGTTTTATTGACGTTCGGCTTTTTCACCACCAGCACTTCTTTCGCCACGTAATACGGGTCGCTGAACTGAATCTGCTGGCCGCGCGTTTTAGTGTACGCCAGATTGGCAATCAGCACGTCGGCGCGGCCGGTTGCGATCACCGCGATGCGCGCTTCAATAGAGGTCGGCATCAGATTGAGTTTTACGCCCATCTGTTTGGCTAACGCCGTGCATAAATCGACGTCCATTCCGGCCAGCTGGCGTGTTTTCGGATCCGGCGAAGAGAAAGGCGGCACATCGGAATACACGGCACAGTTAAGTGCGCCGCGCGCCTGAATATCAGAGAGAACATCGGCTTTCGCAGAGGAAAAGGCCGCCATCAGTGGCAATGTCAGCAAAGAGCAAGACAGTAACTTCAGTTTCATCATTCATTCTCCGGGTCTTTTAATTAGCGGTGTGTGACGACAACTTCCCCTGGCTCACTGTGAGCAAAACTGGCTGCGGTTTCTTATGAGGTCAACCCGACTATATAAGCTCAATCTGGCGTTGTATAAGAAGTAAACCCTGTATGGCGATACGCTTTTTGTATGACCGCAAAAAAGGGGGCTCTGCCAGAATAGTGGTCAGTTTCAGACCGTTAATCTCAAAGAGTAAAAGGGTAAAACATGAACGCCAGAATGGGTGTTTCGCTGAAAATATTATCCGCCCTATGCGCCACGCTCATGCTGGCCTGCGTAAAAGGGTTGGGGGGAAATATTCCTACCGGAGAAGTGATATTCTTTCGCTCTTTCGTCGCCTTATTCCCGCTGTTGATCTGGCTAAAATTGCAGGGGCCGGTTATTGCGCAAATTAAAACGAAGAATATATTCGGCCATTTAATTCGCGGATTTTCCGGCACCGGCGGCATGTATTTTAACTATCTGGCGCTGGTGTATATCTCGCTGGCAGATGCCACAGCAATCAGCTACGCCGCGCCGCTGTTTACGGTGATCATGGCCGCTATTTTGTTGCGAGAAAACGTGCATGCCGCCCGCTGGATGGCGGTGGCGGTCGGTTTCACCGGCATTCTGGTGATGCTGTGGGCGCATCTGCGTGACAGCGGTTCGCTGCTTTCGGGCGGGTTTACGCAAGTTTCAGCCGGACTTGGCGTGATTCTGGCGCTGCTGGCGGCAATGTGTACGGCGGTGTCGTCGGTGCAGATCCGTTTTCTGAACGGTATCGAAAGGCCGGGTGCGATCGTCTTCTACTTCTCGCTGATGACCATGCTGATCGGGCTGGCGACGATTTTCTTCGGCTGGAAAATCCCCGATACCCGACAGCTTTTGCTGCTGACGGGCTGCGGATTTTTCGGCGGAATGGCGCAGATCCTCATTACGCTGAGCCTGCGCTACGCCGATGCCTCGCTGCTGGCACCGTTCGATTACACCACGATGGTCTGGTCGATGATGATTGGTTTCCTGTTCCTCGACAGCCTGCCGACCGTTTCGACGCTGGTTGGCGCATCGGTAATTGCCGCCGCCGGAATACTGGCCGTATTGAGCGAAAGACGCCGGGGAAAAGCATTGCTCATCAAACCGGTAAAAGCCGAATAGCCGCGCAACGCCCGCAGTGAGCGGCTTGCAAAGAAATTCGTGATTTACCTTTCGTGCTAAGTAATGATAAATTACCGCCATGAAAACTCAGATACATACCATGACCACATCACGTTGTTCCTGGTGGCTGCCACTCTAAAGGCGGCTGAATTCCTGTATCTGTTCACAAAGCCGCCGGAAGGCGGCTTTGTTGTTTATCAGACTCCTTTCCGGCGTAAAAAACCAAAAAGGAACTCTCATGAATAACGCAAAAACCATTCTTACCGGCGACCGTCCAACCGGTCAGCTGCATTTAGGCCACTTTGCTGGCTCCCTGCGCCAGCGGATGGCGCTGCAACACGATAATCAGCAATACATTTTGATCGCCGATCTTCAGGGGCTGACCGACAACGGCAATTCCCCGCAAAAAGTCGCCGGTAATATTCCCGAAGTGATGGCGGATTATCTGGCGGTGGGCATCGACCCCACTAAAACGGTGGTCTGCCTGCAATCCGCATTGCCCGCGCTGGCCGAACTCACCCTGCTGTACATGAACATCGTGACCGTGGCGCGCGTCGAGCGTAACCCGACCGTGAAAAGTGAAATTACTCAGAAAGGTTTTTCCCGTTCGCTGCCGGTCGGTTTTATGACCTACCCGATCAGCCAGGCGGCGGATATCACGGCGTTTCAGGCGGATTTAATTCCCGTCGGCGATGACCAGTTACCGATGATTGAGCAGACCAATGAAATCGTCCACAAGATGAACAGCCTGACGGGTCAGCCGTTGCTGCGCCATTGTCAGGCGCTGCTGAGCAAAACGGGGCGTCTGCCGGGCATCGACGGCAAGGCCAAAATGTCGAAATCCCTTGGCAATACGCTGACGCTTTCCGCCAGCGAAGAAGACATTCATCAGGCGGTCTGTGCGATGTATACCGATCCGAATCACCTGCGGGTTAACGATCCCGGTCAGGTCGATGGCAACGTGGTGTTCAGCTATCTGGACGCATTCCACCCGGACGCAGAAAAAGTCAGCGCGATGAAAGCGCATTATTTGCGCGGAGGATTAGGCGACCGGGCTTGTAAGGACGAACTGGAAGGCTGTCTGCAAGCCTTGCTCGCGCCGATCCGCAGCCGCAGGAATGCGTTTATTCAGGACAAAGGTCAGTTGCTGGCGTTGCTGCGCCACGGCAGCGAACAGGCGCAAAACGTCACGCAGCAAACGCTGGTGCAGGTAAAACGCGGGCTCGGGTTGCCGGTGATGTTCTGATTTAGCCTTGCCCGCCGTCCGCGAACTCAGAAAATTTGAGTAAAGGTTCGGTAAAAAAAACAAACTTTTATCAAATTATGCCGTTAACCTAAAAACAGTATTTTATTTTCAGGCGTGATGGAGTTTGCTATGCGAGAGTCCGGTCAGATTTTTGAAGAGGCCTGCAGGATGGTGGGTGAATGTTGTTTGATGCTTGCTCAGAACTGTGAGGAAGTCAGCCGCAGGCGCATTGTTTTTTGTCTCGAACGTGCGCAGGAAGAGGCGTTAGATTTCCACGGTGAGCCGAACTCGGCGCTCCAGCTGGCGATCAAACACATCAAAGGCTTATGAGTTGCTAAACCACAATGTTGCAGCCTCATGCACGTAATTAACCTGAGGTGATTATGAACAATCCGTCTTTTGCGTCCCGCCAGATTGGGGATTTTACTGTAACGGCCCTGAGCGACGGAAACATGGCGGCAAGCCTGGATCTGTTGTCCGGCATTGAGACGGCAGATGCCGCGAAAATACAACGTGACGCCGGGCTGGCAGAGCCCGGCAATATTCATATCAATTGTTACCTGATCCGCGGGCCGGGGCGCACCCTTCTGGTCGATTCCGGCACCGGCGGGCTGAATAATTCCGGCGGAAAGCTCGGTGAAAATCTGCGGTCTGCGGGCGTGGCTCCCGAAGATATCGATACGGTTCTGCTGACGCACGCGCACCCGGACCACATCGGCGGGCTGCTGGACGCGCAGGGGCAACCGGTTTATCCCAATGCAGAAATTCATATTCACCCGCTCGAAGCCCAATACTGGCGCGATGACAGCAAAATGATGCAGGTCGCGGAGCACCGGCAGCGTAATTTCTTGCTGGCGCGCCGGATGCTGACGGCTTACGCGGCGAAGCTGAAGTTTCTTGATGGCGCGGAGATTGTGAAAGGCATTCGTTCCGTCTGGCTGCCCGGTCATACGCCGGGGCACAGCGGATACCGCATTGATTCGGGCGAGCAAAGCCTGCTGATTTGGGGCGACATCGTGCATTTCCCGCACATTCAGTCCGCGCAACCCGGCGTTTCCATCGCCTTTGACTGCGATCCCGTTCAGGCGGAAAACACCCGTAAAACCATCATGGCGCAGGTCGCCCGCGAAAAACTGCTGGTGGCAGGTATGCATTTCGGCGAACCGGGTTTTGCGCATATCGTGCCGGTGACACCGCCGGACAACACCGACGGCTATCATGTGGCTTATCCGAAAAGCTGAGAGAGGTTAACCGCTGACGCTGAAGCACCCAAAAAGCCTGATCCCCACTCAGTGAAAGGTCGGGTACCGTGAATCTTCGAATTTTGCGAAATGGACGTCGCTCTCCAGAAGGGTCGTGATTTGAAAGCAAAAAAGCACTATCAGGCTGGATGAGGATATCTGCGTTCATATTTTTACGGCGCCAGCGGCGATGGTTGGCGTCTGAATTACGGTTGCCGGAATTTTTCAAATCATCACGACGTTACGAAAAGAAGGGACGCGGGGCGATGACGTTCACCTGATTTTCTCTCAATGCTTGCCGGCCTCAACTCGGAACTGTCCGTAACACACCTCGGGCAGGCTGAGGTGTTCTACCCTTAATACTACGTTTTTAGTTTAAGGAGCCATCATGAGCAGTCACAAACCCCTTCCTCCGTCCCTCAATCAGCCACATGTGGATGCGTATCCAAAGCCCCCTTTTGAAAGGCAGAAACAGCCGTTCCCGGGTCTGGCGAGCAAAATGGTCCCGGTTCCGGATCACGGTGAAACCTCTTATCAGGGGAGTTCCAGGCTTGAAGGCCGCAAGGCGCTGGTAACCGGCGGTGATTCGGGTATTGGCCGCGCTGTCGCGATTGCATTTGCCCGTGAAGGCGCTGATGTCGCGATTAACTATTTGCCGGAAGAAGAACCGGATGCCCGGGAAGTCGTCGATTTACTGCGCAGTGAAGGGCGTAAGATTATTGCGATCCCGGGTGACATCCGTGATGAGCAGTTTTGTCAGAGGCTGGTAAAAGAAGCCGCGGAACAGCTCGGCGGGCTGGATCTTCTGGTGAATAACGCCGGGCGTCAGCAGTTCTGCAATTCGATTAAAGATCTCACGACCGAGGCGTTTGACGCGACGTTTAAAACCAACGTTTACGCGATGTTCTGGATAACCAAAGCGGCGCTGGATTATCTTCCGCGCGGCAGCTCGGTGATCAACACAACCTCGGTTCAGGCATTTTTGCCGAGTGAGAATCTGCTCGACTATTCGCAAACCAAGGCTTCAATCGTGGCGTTTACGAAATCGCTCGCCAAGCAGCTTGCGCCTGACGGAATTCGTGTGAATGCTGTCGCGCCTGGCCCGTACTGGACGGTTCTGCAAACCTCGGGGGGGCAGCCGCAGGAGAAAGTTGAAAAATTTGGCGAGCAGGCACCGCTGGGGCGCCCCGGCCAGCCTGCGGAAATCGCGGCGCTGTATGTCGCGTTTGCATCGCCGGAAAGTAGCTATTCCTCCGGACAGGTCTGGTGTTCTGACGGCGGGACGGGAACACTGTAATTAGCGCTAAAAGTAATGAGTGCTAAAAAGTGACCCCGTCACGTTAGCCGTGACGGGGTCTTCAAATGGGGGATGACGCAGTGAGGGAGATTACAGGGTATAACCGGGTTTTTTCGCCATCTGATCTAATGCCGGTCTGATGACCGGATCATACACATCGCTTTTCCACGCCTCTGGCTGAACTTCCGTCAACATCACGGAGATGGCTTTGTCCGTCGTCCCCAGATGATTAATCAGCACGGCGGAAAGGTCATCGACCAGTTTTTGCGTCGCTTCTTCTGAAAGCCCGCGCGGATAAAATTTCAAATCAATATGTGGCATTACGGTGCTCCTGTCGGATTGGCTGAACCATTTCCCGTAAAGCTACCGTAATTCACGTCAGCTCAGCAAACCTAAATGCTCGACCAGAATCGACGTACCGATGCCAATCAGCACGATACCGCCCAGCACTTCGGCCCATTTACCGATGGCCGCGCCGAGAAAACGGCCCAGCAGCATGCCGGAGGTTGCCATAATGGTGGTCGCCGCGCCAATCGTCAGCGCCATCACCAGAATATTCACTTGCAGGAATGCCAGCCCGACACCGACGGCCATCGCATCCAGACTGGTGGCAATTGCGGTGGTCACCAGCAGCCAGAAACCGTGACGGCGCGGCGCTTCAACTTCTTCGGCCTTATCTTTTTTGAAGGCTTCGGAAATCATACGGATCCCCAGAACCAGCAGCAGTGTGAACGCCACCCAGTGATCCCAGCTCATAATAAACTGGCTGGCCGCCAGCCCGATAGCCCAGCCGATCACCGGCGTTATGGCTTCAATCACGCCAAAAATTAATCCGGTACGCAGTGCCTCTTTCAGCGGGGGACGGTGCAACGCGGCACCTTTGCCGATAGCCGCCGCGAAGGCATCCATAGACATACCAAAAGCCAGAATGAGGATAGTATAAAGTTGCATAAAAACGGACCGGTCATGCCTTTGGTGACAAAAAGGCGGGTTATCATCAGAAGCGCGCAGTCTGCCACAAAAAACAAAATAAAAAAACCATAATATTCAACTAGTTATAGTGTTGGTTAAGAATGTTAGCCTTGGCTATATTTGTATGAAAAGGCTTCATTTGGCCTGAAATTCATCCGCAGAGGGGCAAAAAAGCCTGTAATCCTAATCCGTTAGGTTCTGAGGGGGGGATTCAGTAATTCTCAGCGGGTGAGGCGCAGTCTGCAGGCGGCTGAATAAACACGGTGAAAGAATGAATGCCGGGACTTGCACATCACCGGCTTCCACAATCATTACGCTATGACACGTTAAACTTTACGCGATGCCGGCCCCGTCGCTTCCTCGGAAAAACGTGCGGTGATGGCGTCGCGCTCGTAGCCCTGACGCTCGGTGAGAATGGAATACAATTCCGGCGTCGGCCGTAGATCCAGCGGCGGCCCGAACTCAGGGGGATCAGCGTTAAATCCAGTTCGGCGCTGACCATGGCGTCAGCGGCAACCCAGGTTTCGCTGATGATCCGGCCATAGGGGTCGAGGATCATCGCGTTGCCGGTGCGGACTTCATCCGCATCGGCGCCCACGCCATTGCTGAATAAAATGAACAGTCCGTTATCATGCGCACGCGATGGCAACCAGCGCAGGATCCATCCGCGGCCACTTTCCCCTTTAAACGCGGCGGTGATTTCTTCCTTTCTTTGCGCACGTTGTTCCCACAATTCCAGCGGAATGGGTTTCATGCCGTGCGGGCTGCGCGAATGGGTGCCGCCGGTCTGATGCGGTGCCAGCAGGATATCCGCGCCAAGCAGCGTGGTCGCGCGTACGTTTTCCACCAGATTATTGTCCCAGCAAATCAGGATCCCCACCTTCACGCCCCATGGCGTATCAAAAACGGTAAAACCGTCACCGCAGCTAAACGCAGGATGTTCAAACGCGTGAAGTTTGCGGTGCGCGTGATAAGAACCGTCCGGCATGCAGGCCACGTAGGTGTTATAAATCCGGCCATCTGTCGCGCGTTCGATAAGGCCCGCGCCAATCAGCATCTGATTTTTCGCCGCCAGCGCCTTGATCAGTGCCAGCGACGGGCTGGTTTCAACCGCTTCAGCCAGCGCATTCACTTCTTCCGCCGAAAGACCCGGCACGTGCCAGTAACCGGTGATGCACATTTCCGGGAAGGCCAGGATCTTCACACCCTGCGCGGCGGCCTGTTCAATGTATTTCTCCATAATCAACAGGTTATAAGCCTTATTGCTGGCCTGATGCTGAAACTGAACCACTGCCGTTTTTATCGATTTTACTGCCGTGACTTCGCTCATCGCCGTTCTCCGTAAAGGGTCACAAAGGGTGACTTTCACTGGCATTACAGCAATCCGGCTGATAACTTTATAATGAATTTTTTTCATTTTTGATAACCAAACGGAATGCAAAATATGAATACGCGACTGCTCAAGGCGTTCGTGGTGCTGGCTGAAAAAGGAAATTACGCCCTGGCAGCAGAGGCGCTGGCGATATCGCAACCTGCGCTCACCAAACAGATCAATCTGCTGGAATCCCGGGTAAACCTGGCGCTGTTTACGCGTGGCCGCCACGGCACCGCGCTGACGGCGGGCGGGCAGCGGCTGTTGCCGGAAGCGAAAAAAGTCGTCGCGCAGGCGGAGCTGTTTTTGCATCACGCAGAACAGGTGGCGAAAGGGCGCGAGGGTTTTCTGGCGGCAGGTTTCGGGCTGTCCAGTTTTTATTTTGCGCCGGAATGTATTGCGCAGTTCCGGGCGCAGTATCCCGGCGTTGACATCACGCTCGAAGATCTGCCCTCGGCGCAGCAATACGACATGCTGCAAAGCGGGGCGTTGCAGGTCGGGTTTGTCCGTGTGCCACCGGCGAAACCGCTCAGTTATCACAGCCTGTTTGACGATAATCTGGTGCTGGTCACGCCGGAGAATAATGGCCTGAGCATCGAAGGCTGGCTGCAAAAATTCCCGTTGCTGCGTTTGTACCCGGCGCGCGGCGGCGGCCTGGATACGCAGACGACGCTGTTCCTGCACGAGCAGCACATATTTCCGGGCGCCACGCAGCAGGTGGAAGATATTCAGACGATTGTCGCGCTGATTATTGCCGGTACCGGCGTGGCCCTGTTGCCGCAAAGCGTGGTGCATATCGCGCCACCGGGGTTGAATATTGTGCCGCTTTCGGGGGGAGCAACCCGCTGGCAGGTGGGGATCGCCTGGGACACGCGCTATGATGATTCTGTCCGCGATAATTTTATTGCGATTGCAAAAGGCTTTGTGCGTTAAATGTTTCTTTTATGTAAAGAAAATGAGGGTTGTTGAGGCGGCGAACAGGTGGCAGCAGCTATACTCTGAAAATGGGACAACAAAGGTTGTCCTGAGACATCGCGAAGCCACTTATGACACATATAAAAAAGAAATCATCCCTGCTTACTGTGACTGTGGCCTGTATTGGTGTCGTGTATGGCGACATCGGTACCAGCCCGTTATATACCCTGCGGGAATGCCTGACCGGCCAGGCGGGCATCACCCTGACACAGAGCTCTCTGTTCGGCTTTCTGTCGCTGATATTCTGGCTACTGATGCTGGTCGTTTCGGTCAAATACATCAGTTTTGTGATGCGCGCCGACAACGACGGCGAAGGGGGAATTCTCACCCTGATGTCGCTGGCCGTGCGCAATCTGAGCCCGCGATGGGTGCCACTTATCATGTTTCTCGGGCTGGTGGGCGGCAGTTTCTTCTACGGCGACGGCGTCATTACCCCGGCGATTTCGGTGCTTTCCGCCATTGAAGGGCTGGAAATCATCGAGCCTTCCCTCGATCGTTTTATCATTCCGTTTTCCATTGCCGTTCTGACGCTGCTGTTTTTCATTCAGAAAAATGGCACCGGCAGCGTCGGGAAAATCTTTGCGCCGGTAATGGTGCTGTGGTTTGTCACGATTGGCGTGCTGGGCCTCAGCGGGATCTTGCGTAATCCGCAGGTCTTGCACGCACTGAACCCGTACTGGGCGGTGCACTTCTTTGCGGAATACAAAACCGTTTCGTTTTTCGCGCTCGGCATGGTGGTGCTGTCCGTGACCGGCGGGGAGGCGCTGTACGCCGACATGGGGCATTTCGGTAAAAAGCCGATCCGCATTGCGTGGTTTATTCTGGTCGGGCCATCGCTGGTGATGAACTATTTCGGGCAGGGTGCGCTGTTACTCAGCAAACCTGACGCCATCCAGAATCCGTTTTTCCTGCTGGCACCCGGCTGGGCGCTGATCCCGCTGCTGATACTGGCGACGCTGGCGACGGTGATTGCCTCGCAGGCGGTGATTTCGGGCGTATTCTCCCTGACGCGTCAGGCCGTGCGGATGGGTTATCTGCCGCCGATGCGCATCATCTACACCTCTGATGAAGAGTCGGGGCAGATCTATATTCCGGTCGTCAACTGGCTGCTCTATTTCGCGGTGCTGATTGCCATCCTCAGCTTCAAACACTCCAGCAATCTGGCGTCTGCTTACGGCATTGTGGTGACGGGTACGATGGTCATTACTTCACTGCTGATAGGCATTGTGATGGTGAAAAACTGGGGCTGGAAAAGCGGGGTGGGCGGCCTGATGATGGCGGTCATGCTACTGATTGATGTGCCGTTATTTGCCGCGAATCTGGTCAAACTGTTCTCCGGCGGCTGGCTGCCGGTGGTGATCGGCCTGACGATTTTGCTGATTATGCTCACCTGGAAAACTGAACGTAATCGCCTGCTGAGGCGTTTACGTCAGGATCCGGAAGCGCTCGAAGCGCTGATTGTGTCACTGGAAAAATCGCCGCCGAAACGTGTACCCGGTACCGCCGTGGTGATGTCGCGCGGGCAATATGAAGTGCCGCTGGTGCTGCTGCATAATCTGAAACATAACAAGATATTGCATGAGCGCGTGGTGTTACTGACGGTGGCGACGGAAGATGTGCCGTACGTGCACAACGTCCGGCGTGTGACGATTGAGCAGCTTTCGCCGTCATTCTGGCGTGTTATCGCCAGTTATGGCTGGCGGGAAAAACCTAATGTCACTGATATTTTGTACCGCTGCGGGCTGGAAGGGCTGAAGTGTACGATGAATGAAACGTCGTTCTTTATGTCGCGGGATACCTTTGTGCTGGGCGATCCGCGTCCGTGGTATCTCAAAGCGCGGGGGAAACTGTTCCAGGTGTTACAACGTAACTCCCTGCGTGCGCCGGAACATTATCATATTCCGCCAAACCGGGTGATTGAGCTGGGTGCTGTGGTGAAATTCTAAAAGCAAACGGCCCGTTTCCGGGGATGAAATCCGGAAACGGGCCGTGCGGAAAGCAGAACAGTTTAGCTCTGCGGATCCTGAAGTTCAGTGATGTTAGCTGCCTGAGGCGATGACGTCGTGGTATCCGTCTGCGACTGCAACGTGGTGACAGGCACAGACTGCGTAGTGGTCTGGGTTGCCGGTGTAGTCGTGGTTTCAGTCTGCGTGGTGGTAGACGGAGTCGTGGTTGCCGCAGCCGGCGTTGTAGTGGTTTCGGTTTTGGTTGTCGTCGCCGGCGTTGTAGTGGCTGGCGTTGCTGTTGCGGTTGCTGCTACAGGTGCTGTAGTTTCTGCTGGCGTCGTTGCTGATGCCGCCGCTGGCGTTGTGGTTTGCGCCTGAACGTCCGTTGCCGGTGCCTCAATTTGCGTTGGCAGGGCCGGGATCGGTTCTAACGGCACCGACTCTGACTTAGGTTTCGGGATCGGGGTTGTCGCGCGAACCAGGAATGTCGGCTTGAGATTCGCAACGGAATAGGTCACATGGCTGATATCGTTGCGTGACGTTGTCACATCGACAGGCGCAATAGTCACGCGTCCGATCAGTGAACGGGCATAACCGCCGACCTGATGTTTCCCTTCCGGAAGCTGCACTTCCACGCTTTCGCCAAGCCCCAGCGCACCGGCATCTTTGCCATCAATGGTGACGTAAATCTGGGTGCCATCGTCAGTTTTGGTCGGAACGTGTGTGACGGTCAGACGCGTGGAACCGAGATCGAACGCCGGTTTTTCAGCGGTTTTGGTGTTTGCGCATCCTGTGAGTGCGAAAACGGCCGCAACGGCGGCCAGGGTGAAACGATAACTCATAGTGCGACGTCTTCCTTTAAGGGATTTTTGTGATCTGCGTACCAATATACCCGATCTCAGGATTGAGATGAATGTCGCCGCGGGGAACTCGGAGGATTCTTCTTATCTGTCTGTCACCCTCACCAAATTTTCGGTTGAAGCGCTTCGTCAATTTGTGTATTTTTATGCAAATTATCTGCATAAAATAACAAACACACAGGAGTGTCCATGTTCAAGTCTTTAGTTCTCACCGGGTGCCTGCTTTCTTCCTTAATCACTTCCGCCTACGCCGCGCAGACCACATATGTGGTCGGTTCCGGCGGCACGTATCGCCCTTTCGAATATGAAAACAGCCAGAAACAGCTGGAAGGTTTTGATATCGACATAATCAAAGCTATCGCTAAAGCGGAAGATTTTGACATCAAACTGGTCAATACGCCGTGGGAAGGGATTTTCGCCACCCTGAATTCCGGTGATCGTGACATCATTATTTCCGGCATCACCATTACCGACAAACGTAAAGCGATGGTCGATTTCTCTGCGCCGTATTTCCCGGCAGAACAATCCATCGTGGTGCCTGCGGATTCCAAAGTGGATTCCGTTGCTGCGCTGAAAGGCCTGAAAGTCGGCGTGGTGAACTCCAGCACTGGCGACATCGTGGTATCTGACGCACTGGGCAAAAACAGCACGGACATCAAACGTTTTGATAACACGCCGCTGATGTTGCAGGAACTGGCGGAAGACGGCATTGGCGCAGCGGTTGGCGACGTCGGCGTGGTGAAGTACTACATCAAATCCCATCCTGAAAAAGCCCTGAAACTGGTGCCGGACAGCAAGTTCGAACGTCAGTATTTCGGCATTGCGGTCGCCAAAGACAACACGGAATTGTTGGGTAAAATCAACGCCGGTCTGAAGAAAATCGTGGCTGACGGCACCTACGCAAAAATCTACGAAACCTGGTTTGATAAGAACGTGCCAACGCTGCCAGCGCAATAAATCCCCCCAGAAAAATATTGATATGCAGGGGCGTGAAAGCGCCCCTGAACAAGGACAGGTATGACCGGATTTCGCTGGGAGATAATCTCAGAATATGCGCCGCTGTTTGTACAGGGCGCGCTGATGACCATCAAATGCACCCTCATTTGCGTCATTTTAGGCACCACCTGGGGCCTGCTGCTCGGCCTCGGACGCATGGCCCGCGCCGACGACGGCCCGTGGAAATATGTTCTGCGCTTCGCCGTGCAATGGCCGGTGCGCATTTACGTCAGCGCATTTCGCGGGACACCGCTGTTTGTGCAGATTATGGTGGTTCACTTCGCGCTGGTTCCGCTGTTCATCAATCCGCGTGACGGGATTTTAGTGACCAACGGCCTGATGTCTTCGGATTTCGCCCGTGCGTTACGCTCCGATTACGGCGCGTTTTTATCCTGTGTCGTCGCGATTACGCTGAACGCGGGCGCTTACGTTTCCGAAATTTTCCGCGCCGGGATCCAGTCGATTGATAACGGCCAGATGGAAGCGTCACGTGCATTAGGGATGGGCTGGGGCAAAACGATGCGCAAAGTGATTTTGCCGCAGGCGTTTCGTCGTATTCTGCCGCCGCTGGGCAATAACGCGATTGCGATTGTGAAAGATTCTTCGCTGGCGTCCGCCATCGGCCTGGCCGATCTGGCTTACGCGGCGCGAACTGTTTCAGGCGCTTACGCCACCTACTGGGAACCCTACCTGACGATTTCGCTGGTGTACTGGGTTCTGACTTTCCTGCTCTCGTTACTCGTTCAACACATGGAAAAGAGGTTTGGCAAAAGTGATTCACGTTAAGGATTTACAGAAACAGTTCGGTGAAACCCACGTTTTGCGCGGCATCTCGTGTGATATCGCAGAGAAAGAAGTGGTGTGCATCATCGGCCCGTCCGGTTCGGGGAAAAGTACCTTCCTGCGTTGCCTGAACGCGCTGGAAAAACCGAACGGCGGCGAAGTAGTGGTGAACGGTTTCGCGGTTCATGACCCGAAAACCAATCTGAATACGCTGCGTTCCGGCGTCGGAATGGTGTTCCAGCGCTTTAATCTGTTTCCGCACATGACGGTGCTGGAAAACCTGATTATGGCGCCGATGTCGCTGAAAGGGTTGTCGAAAGCCGAAGCGGTTTCACGTGCTGAGAAGCTGCTGCAAAAAGTCGGGCTGATCGACAAAATCGACGCCTGGCCTTCCAGCCTTTCCGGCGGTCAGCAGCAGCGTGTGGCGATCGCCCGGGCGCTGGCGATGGAACCTTCGATCATTTTGTTCGACGAACCGACATCTGCGCTCGACCCCGAGCTGGTCGGCGAAGTGCTGGCCGTCATGAAACAGCTGGCGCTCGAAGGCATGACGATGGTGATCGTGACCCACGAAATGGGCTTTGCCCGTGAAGTGGCCGATCGCGTGGTGTTTATTGATCAGGGTGTGATCCAGGAAGAAGGGCCGCCAGCGCAGCTTTTCACCGCACCAACCAATCCGCGTACCCGCGAGTTCTTGAGTAAGGTGCTGTAATCCGTCATCCGGAGGTGACTTGCCTCCGGATACTTCCTCCCTCTAAACACTTCCCCCTCTGAGTTTTATCGGCCAAAAGTCCGCGCCCTGATTTTGTGCTAAATTACCCTCAAATTCCCCGCATCCCGAGGCACCATGATTACCCCGCAAAACCGTACAACCCGCGAAATGAAGATCAATAACGTGGTGCTGGTCACTCAGGCGTTGAAATCACTGGGCTCGGCGACCAAAGCGGAAGTGGCGGCGCAAACGGGGCTGAGTATTGCGACCTGCGGCGCGGTGCTTAATGAATTACGTCTGACGCGTGAAGTGCTGGCGCTTGAGCTGGAAGAATCCCGCGGCGGGCGGCCTGCGCAGCGTTACGCGTATAACCCCGATTATTTCTCCGTGCTGAGTCTCTATGCGCAGGGCAGCGATGCGGCGGCGCAGATTATCTGGTCGGTGAATTCGGCCACGGGCGCGAGCCTGGCGCAGGGCGAAGTGCGCTTTGTGCCGCTCAGCCTGGAAACGTTTTATCAGCAGATTGCCGGGTTGCTGGCGGATTACCCGAACATTAAAGCTCTCGGTATCGGCCTGCCGGGCGTGGTGGTGAAAGGGCGCGTGGCGACCTGCGATATCAGCGCGTTCGCCGGTGTGGATATCGAACAACAGCTGCGCGAAAAATTCGGTATCTACGTGCAGGCTGACAACGACATGAACTACACCGCCTATGGTTTTTACCGCAGCAGCTGCGCGGTAAAAACCGCGCCGGTAGCCTACATTTTCAAGCCTGACGTGCCTTGCCTCGGCTGCGGAATGGTCATCAACGGGCAGGTGTTGCAGGGCGCCAGTCAGTTTGCGGGCGAGGTGTCGAACCTGCCGTTTAAAGATCTCGATAAGCTGCCTGTGGCGGAAGAAATGGCCAAGGTCATTGTCTCGCTCAGCGCCATTATCAACCCGGCGACAATTGCGCTCTCCGGCCCGAAAATCAGCGATGCGCTGATCCCCGAACTTACCCAACGCTGTCAGGAGCATATTCCCGCGCAGCATATGCCCGCGCTGATTTATCGCCCGTCGATGCGGCAGGACTATCTGCAAGGCATCACTGAACTCACGCTGAATAACTACAACCTGCATATCGCTTTCGGAAACTAATCGCGCCTCAGGCGTTGACTTTGCGTTGCCCTGATCAATATACTTCGCACTTATTAAAAGTCTTTTAATAACTATCCAATACGGCACAGGAGCGCACTTTGTCACTGTCACCTGAATTAGAAAAACCCGCTGAGTGGGTCGGCGCACCGGGCCGCCGTGTGGCTACGCGGATGATATTTTTTGTCACCGGCATGGCGATGGGATTGTGGGGCGCGCTGGTGCCCTACGCGCAGCTGCGAACGCATTCCGAAGCCGGTGCGCTCGGTATGCTGCTGTTGTGTCTCGGCGCAGGATCGTTGTTGTCGATGTTGGGCTCCGGCCGGATCATCGGCCGATTCGGTTGCCGCGCGGTGATCCTCGCCGCCGTGGTGATGTATTGTCTGATGATGCCGCTGCTGGCGACATTCAGCGATATCCGGCTGATGGCGCTGAGTCTGTTCATTTTCGGCATGGGCATCGGGCTGGCGGACGTGGCGGTCAATGTGCAGGGCACGATGGTTGAACAGGCCGCGGATAAACCGCTGATGTCGGGTTTTCACTGTCTGTGGAGCGTCGGCGGGATTGCGGGCGCGGGTGGCGGTGCGTTGTTGCTCAGCGCCGGTATCACGCCGGTGGGCAGCACATTTTTCGCCATCGTGCTGGTGATTTTGGGGACGGCGTTTTCGTGGCGCAGCCTGCTGCCGTTCGGGGCGCACGAGGAAAGCTCGCACGAAGGTAAAGCTAAAGCACGGCCTAATTTCCGTCTGATCCTGATGGCGGTTATGGCGATGATTTGCTTTATGGCCGAAGGCGCAGTGCTCGACTGGGGCGGCGTTTTCCTGACCCGCGAGCGCGGGCTGGCGCTTGAACATGCGGGATGGGGATTTGCGGTGTTTGCCATTGCGATGTCCGTGATGCGCCTGACCGGCGACGCGATTGTCAGCGCGCTGGGCCGTAAACGCGTTCTGGTGATGGGCGGAATTCTCGGGATTGCCGGTTATCTGATGGTGATCCTGCTGCCGGGCTGGTTCCTGCCGGTTTGCGGTTTTGCGCTGGTCGGGATTGGTGCGGCAAACATTGCGCCGGTGCTGATCACGCTGGCCGGTCAGGAAAAAGTGATGCCGGTGAACATGTCAGTGGCGTTTGTCGCAACGCTCGGGTATCTCGGAATTTTGGGTGGTCCGGCGCTGATTGGTTTTGTCGCGCACCTGTCGAGTTTGTACGTGGCGTTTTCCGCCGTCGCTGCCGCATTCCTGATCGTGACGTTCGGCGCGTACAAATTAAAATATCAGGCTGATTAATAAAAGTTTATAACTGAGTGGCATCTTGCCAACTGGTGTGCAGAACCCCGCCAGCCTTTTTTTGTTTATGATGATTGTTTCAAATCCGACCCTGTAAGGAGCTGTAATGGCCGTAAAACTTATTGCCGTCGACATGGATGGCACTTTCCTGGATCAGAACGGTGAATATAACAAAGCCCGTTTTCGCGGGCAGTATGAGCAAATGCTGGAGCGCGGGATCAAGTTTGTCGTCGCCAGCGGTAACCAGTATTACCAGCTGAAATCCTTCTTTGATGACATCGATGAAGAGATCGCTTACGTGGCGGAAGGCGGGGGTTACGTCGTCGATAAAAAGCAGGAAATCTACTGCGGCAAGCTTGAACCTGAACAGGTCACGCTGGTGCTGGACTGGATCAGCCGCACGCCGGGGATCAACACGATTGTCTGCGGCAGGCTGGGCGCGTATGTGCTGGAAGGCACGCCCGAAGCATTTATCAGCCGGATGCGTCGCTACTATCATCGTCTGACAAAAGTGCAAAGTTATGCAGAAATCAGCGATACGATTTTCAAATTCGCGCTGAGCTACGTGGAAGACGACGTTTACCCGCTGATGGGGGAAATCACAGAACAGCTCGGCGGGATCGTCGCGCCGGTGACCAGCGGACATGGATCCGTTGACCTGATTATCGCCGGGAATCATAAAGCCAGCGGGCTGCGCAAAATCCAGCAGATTTACGGTATCCGTGATGATGAAGTGCTGGCGTTCGGTGACAGCGGTAATGACCTGGAAATGCTGAGTTACGCGGGCTACGGTTTTGCGATGGAGAATGCGTCCGCCCCGGCAAAAGCCGCAGCGAAATATCGCGCGCCTTCCCATGAAAACGAAGGGGTACTTGAGGTGATTGAAGATGTATTCAATGCGCGTCCGCCGTTCGCATGACTGACGCAAACCGGCGCTCAATCCGGTTAAAACGAAAAGGCTGCCGCAGATACGGCAGCCTTTTTTTATTGCCTGTGTTATTGCTTAGTGTTTACTGAACGTAATCAGGCGGAACGCCGTTGTCGCCCGGCTGAGACGGATAGTAATCCGGCGGTACCGGGCTTTGCGGCGCAGAGTCCTGACGGTCGCTGTAGCTGGCGTCCACCGGCACTTTGTTGCCTTTGGCGTACATGCACTGGGTGTAAACCGTATCGTACTGATCCTGCAAATCGCCGCTGCTGGCACCGGCACTGTTATTGCCCATCGCGCTGCCGATTAGCAGCCCGCTGCCTGCGCCAATCAGCGCGCCAGCACCCGCCTGATGTGACGCCGCGCCCAGCAAAGCACCGGCTGCGGCGCCGACCGCCGTGCCTGCCGCCGCAGTATTCACCGCAGTATTATTGGCCGTTTGTGCACCACCGTTCACGCTGGCGTAGGCCGCATTCCGGCAGGACATTTCATCCCTCTGAAACTGCTGATAATCCTTTCCCGTACCCGGTAAAACCATTACATCCGGGCGGGTCGGGGGAGATACGCAGCCGGAAAGCGCTGCGGCCAGGGCAATAACCGCCAGCGGAGTAAACCTGTTCATGACATTATCGCCTGTTAACGTGGAGCGGAATCACCCACAACGACCTTCATCCAGCCGCGCGCACAGCGTGGAACTTGCGGGTAATATCCCGCCGGATTCTGGCAGTAGTAAGCATAATTTGGGGTTTTCTCGACGTAAGTCTGCGGTTGCGCAGGCGCAACATAGACAACCGGCGGTGGCCCGTAATACACCGGCGGCGGCGGGCCCCAGGGAATACCGACAACAACACGCGGTCCGCCATACCAGCCGCGGCCGTAATAGCCATGACCATAATAGCCATGACCGTAATACCCATAGGCGAAAGACGCAGAGCTGGCTGACATCAGCGCGCCAGCGGTAAGCATCAACAACAACAGCCTTTTCATAACCACCTCGAAGCACATTGACCGGATGCACGGAGCGGCAAAAATGACACCACTCCTGAGGCTAAAGATACGCTTCAGGGGTGTAAAAGGTTGGCAGGAGAACTGGGGGAATGTGACAAGAGTTTGGGTGTAATTGTGTATAAAAAATTCAGGGAGATACGTTTGTTGACGAACTGCCCGCTGCCTTTCGCAGACGGGCCAAAAAGTCACTTTTTCGCGCTGATTTCCTGGCTTGCGGTAAAGCGCCGGAAAGCGGCCAGCGTTTCGTCGCTGACATGATGTTCCACCCCTTCCGCATCAAGGCGCGCCGTTTCTGCGCTGATGCCCAACGCGATGAAAAAGGCTTCAACGACGTTATGACGTTCGCGGTTTTCCGCCGCCAGTTTCTCACCTTCCGGCGTGAGGAAAGTGCCGCGATACGGCAGCTGATGAACCAGCCCGGCGTTAGCCAGACGTTTCAGCGTTTTCGCCACAGTCGGCTGCGAAACGCCCAGACGTGCGGCCAGATCGACCTGTCTTGCTTCACCAAATTCATGAATTAAGTCTGAAATCAGCTCAACGTAATCGTCCATTAATTCGCGGCGATGCGCCTCGCGCACCTGTAAAAAACCCTGAGCGTGTTCTTCCACATCCAGTAATGGATTTATTTTTTTATCTTTCACTACGCCTGCCTCTTTCTTGCTCAACGGTTTTCCACCGCAGCCGCGCTCACCGCAGCAATCCGTGCATTGTAAACCAAGTGCACACATCTACCAATTTCTGAAAACTTTGCCTTGGCTATGGAGTATAGCCTGTGCTATACCTGAATAATAAACCGCCGGTTGTTGTGGTGTTTCACAGGAGAACGTTGATGGGAAATGGACAGAGCCTCTTAAAATTATTCAGTTATTCACCGTTTCGTTTGCGTCTGATGCTGATCGGTATGATTGTTGCGCTGATCACCGGAAATGCGACGGCGGCAGAGAAAGACAAAAAAAAGTTCAAAGTGGTGACGACCTTCACGGTGATCCAGGACATCGCGCAGAACGTCGCCGGTGATGCGGCGACCGTAGAGTCGATCACCAAGCCGGGCGCGGAGATCCACGATTATCAGCCGACGCCGCGCGATATCGTCAAAACGCAGTCTGCGGATCTGATTCTGTGGAACGGTTTTAACCTCGAACGCTGGTTCGGGCGTTTTTTTGCCAATATCAAAGATGTGCCGTCGGCGACGGTCACGGACGGCATTACGCCAATGCCAATTCAGGAAGGGCCGTATCTCGGTAACCCGAATCCGCACGCCTGGATGTCCGCGAAAAACGCACTGGTCTACGTCGAGAATATCCGCGCTGCGCTGGTGAAATATGATCCGGAAAACGCCGCGACCTACGACCGCAATGCCAAAGATTATTCGCAGAAAATCATGCAGCTTGATGCGCCGCTGCGCGAACGTCTGGCGAAAATCCCGGCCGGTCAGCGCTGGCTGGTGACCAGCGAGGGCGCATTCAGTTATCTGGCGAAAGATTACGATCTTAAAGAAGCGTATCTGTGGCCGATCAACGCCGAAGAGCAGGGCACGCCGCAGCAGGTGAAAAAGCTGATTGATCTGGTGCGTCAGCAAAATATCCCGGTAGTTTTCAGCGAAAGTACGATTTCGGATAAACCGGCGAAACAGGTCAGCAAGGAAACCGGCGCGAAATACGGCGGCGTGTTGTATGTCGATTCGCTGTCCGCCGCGGACGGCCCGGTGCCCACGTATATTGATTTGCTGAAAGTGACGGTCGGCACGATTGCGCAAGGGTTCGGGCAATGAATGACTCGCGGCTTCACCTCAGGGTTGATGATGTCACCGTGACCTACAACAACGGTCACACCGCCATTGAAGACGCGAGTTTTACGCTGCACGGCGGCTCGATTTGCGCGCTGCTGGGCGTTAACGGCAGCGGCAAATCCACGTTATTCAAAACCATTATGGGCATTATCCGCCCGACGCACGGCAGCGTGACGCTGGATGGCCTGAACGTCGCTAAAGCGCTGAAGCAGAATCTGATCGCTTACGTGCCGCAGTCCGAAGAAGTGGACTGGAATTTTCCGGTACTGGTGCGTGACGTGGTGATGATGGGGCGTTACGGCAAAATGTCATTTCTGCGTATTCCCTCGCAGGAAGATAAAAATCAGGTTGCGTCGGCGCTGGCGCGTGTCGGGCTGACCGATCTGGCGCATCGTCAGATTGGTGAGCTGTCCGGCGGCCAGAAAAAACGTGTTTTTCTCGCGCGCGCGCTGGCTCAGCAGGGGCGCGTTCTGCTGCTTGATGAGCCTTTTACCGGCGTGGATATCAAAACGGAAAACGCCATTATCGAACTTCTGCGCCAGCTGCGTGAGGAAGGGCATCTGATTCTGGTGTCCACGCACAATATCGCCAGCGTGCCGGATTTCTGCGATCGCGTGGTGCTTATCAACCGGACGGTGATGGCCGCCGGTGAGCTGGAAGCCACGTTTACGCATCAGAATCTGGAAAACACCTTTGGCGGCGCACTGCGCAATATCGGCTATTTAGTGCAGAAAGAGAGCCTGCCGGAGACAGCGGTAAGGCGGGTGGTATGACCGAACTGCTGCTTGAGCCGTTTCAGTATAATTACATGGTCAAAGCCATCTGGGTCAGCGCGGGCGTAGGCGCGGTGTGCGCATTTTTGTCGGCGTATCTGATGCTCAAAGGCTGGTCGCTGATGGGGGATGCCTTATCCCATTCGGTCGTTCCGGGCGTGGCGGGCGCGTATGCGCTTGGATTCCCTTATGCCGTCGGTGCTTTCGGCACCGGCATTCTGGCCGCGCTTTCCATGACGCTGCTGCGCCATTTCACCAAACTGCGCGAAGACGCGATTATTGGTTTCGTCTTTTCCACGTTCTTCGCACTCGGCCTGCTGCTGGTGTCGCTTAACCCGACGTCGGTCAACGTCCAGTCGATCCTGTTCGGCAATATTTTAGGCATCGATGACGCGGATATTTTGCAGGTGCAGATCATCGTTGGCATTTCGCTGGTGGTGCTGTGCGTTATCTGGCGGGATCTGCTGGCGGTCTTCTTCGATGAAGCGCACGCCGTGTCGGTCGGGCTTTCTCCGCTGAAGCTGAAAATCATTTTCTTCACCATTTTCAGCGCGTGCAGCGTGGCCGCATTGCAAACCGTCGGCGCCATTCTGGTGATCGCGATGGTGATTACCCCCGGCGCAACGGCGTATCTGCTCTCTGACCGCTTCTCACATTTGCTGTTTATTTCGGTGATTATTGGCGCGGTCACCAGTGCGGCGGGTGCGTGGCTGAGTTATTACCTGGATGGCGCGACCGGTGGCGTTATCGTCTGCCTGCAAACCGTCGTCTTCCTGCTGGCGTTTCTGTTTGCGCCGAAACACGGCTGGCTGGTTAATCACTTCCGGCTCCGCAGGAGCCGCGTATGATGAGCTGGCTGGATGTTTTGCTTGAGCCGATGGGCTTCGAATTTATGCAGCGCGCGCTGCTGACCGCGGCGGCGACCAGTATCGTCTGTGCGATTTTTTCCTGTTTTCTGGTGCTGAAAGGCTGGTCGCTGATGGGCGACGCCATTTCTCACGCCGTTTTACCGGGCGTGGTGCTGGCCTATCTGGCGGGTATTCCGCTGGCCATCGGGGCGTTTGGTTCCGGGCTTTTCTGCGCCGTCGCCACCGGTTTTATTAAAGAGCATTGCCGGGTAAAAGAAGATTCAGTGATGGGCATTGTGTTTTCCGGAATGTTCGCCGCCGGGCTGGTGCTTTTCTCGCGGGTGAACACCGGGCAGCATCTCAGCCATATTTTGTTTGGCAACGTACTCGGCGTAACGGACAGCGAAATGCTGCAAACGCTGATTATCGCGGCAGTGGTGACGCTGGCTATCCTGTTCAGATTTAAGGATTTGGTGCTGTTTTGCTTTGACCCGGTTCAGGCCAAAGTCATCGGGTTACCGGTTCGTTTTTACCACTACGCGTTGCTGTGCATGCTGGCGATGACCATTGTCGCGGCGCTTCAGGCGGTCGGCGTGGTGCTGGTGGTGGCGATGCTGATCACACCGGGTATTACCGCATTTCTGCTGTGTAAAACATTGCCGAAAATGGTAATGATTGCAGTGACGGTGTCACTTTCCGCGGCAGTGTCAGGCACGTTTATCAGCTTTTATATTGATGCCGCGACGGGGCCGACAATTGTGCTGATTCAGGCGCTGTTTTTCCTGCTGGCGCTCACGGCTAATTTACTGCGAAAATCCCTAAAACCGCGACAGTCCGCACCGATTGCGTAGTGCTGGCCGGGCTGATTTGCCATGCTGTTTTCTGACATTTTTTGCTGAGAGATTCTGATGACCCCACAATTTGCGCCCGTCGAACTGGAAAAAGCCTACCGCCTGATCAACCACGGAGCCACCGCGCTGGTATCCGCCCATCACGCGGGCGTGGACAACGTGATGTCAGCGTCCTGGGTGTGCGGGCTGGATTTTAAACCAGCAAAACTGACGGTGGTGATCGATAAAATCGCCCGTACCCGCGAGCTGATTGAGCAAAGTGGTTATTTCGTGATTCAGGTGCCAACGGTGGCGCAATTGCAGATGACGTACGATCTGGGCACCAGAACGCTGCGTAACGATCCGGATAAATTACAGCATTGCGGCGCAGAGCTGTTTCGTATGGAAGGGCACGGCGACCTGCCGTTTGTCGCCGGTTGCTCTGCGTGGCTGGCGTGTAAGCTGATCCCTGAGCCGCACAACCAGCAGGCGCATGATCTGTTTATCGGTGAAATTGTCGGTGCCTGGGCGGATACCCGTGTATTCAGCAACGGTCACTGGCATTTCGAAGGCGCTGATCCGTCCCTGCGCAGCTTGCATTACATCGCAGGCGGCCAGTTCTATGCCACCGGCGAAGCCCTGAACGCCAATACCGATCTGGGCTGATATTTCTGACGGGGCATATTCTTCGCCCCGTTTTCCCTCTGCGCGCCAATCCTCCAAACCTTTGCCATAATCACACCTTAAAAAAGTCATCAACAGGAAGATGAGACGCATGCAAATTACGAAATCCGATCATCATGACATTGCTGAGATCCTCAGTATTTTAAGCGGATCCAGAGGCGATAATCTGACGGCGCAGCAGCGCGGAGAAGAAGGATTTACGCAAGGGACGATGGACGCTGAATTGCTGGCAAAATTCCAGTCAGGCAGTGGCGTGTTTGTCAGCCGTGATGAACATGAAGGACAGCCGGTGATTACCGGTGTGGCGATGACCACGCGCGGCAGTCTGGCGAAACACGGCCCTGCGCAGGCAGCGTATAACGCGATACTTGCCTCCGGTGTGGCGACGGCGGAACAGATTTTTCTCTATGGGCCTGTCAGTGTCAGAAAGGCATATCGTGGTACAGGATTACTGACGAAACTCCTTTTACATATTTGCGATGCGCTGAAAGAGGACTTTGCGCTGGGTGTGGCTTTTGTTGATAAAGAAAATCATAAATCCCTGCTCATTCACCGGCATTACCCGATGACAGAAGCGGGCGAATTCTCGCTGAACGGCAGGGAATATGTCATTTTTTCTTTCGAACCGCGTCACGTGCTGGCGTTTTATCAGCATCGTGCGTGATCGGGTTTACACGCTCAGTTCACGCAACAGCAGGAAAGCCTGTTTGGTGTGTTCCTCGCTGGCGATAAACGCCCGCAGCTGATTCTGGTCGTCCCGGCCTTTCGCCATCATGCCCTGACCGTTGAACGTGATGTCCCAGCTCAGGTCGGTGCGTGTGGTTTCACCGGCAAAGAACAGGGGTAAATCCGGCGTTTTGACCTTCACCAGCATGGCGGGAAGATTCAGCGTTTCTGCGCCGCCCATCAGGTTTTTCGCCAGCGTCATTGCGCCAATCTGCGCCGGTTGGAGGAAAGGCAGAATTCGCCCTTCAATTTCTGCGCAGTCGCCGAGCGCGTAAATGGCCGGATCCGACGTTTGTAACTGACCGTTGACCACGATGCCGCGCTGCGTGTGCAAACCGGCGTCTGCGGCGAGGGCGGTTTCCGGTTTCAGGCCGATGGCCGCGATCACGGCGTCAGCACGTATTATCAGGCCATTTTTCAGCGAAACATTCAGGCCATCAGCCGTTTTAGCCACCGATTCCAGTTCGTTATTTAACGCCAGCTGAATGCCCATCTGGCTGAATTTATGCTGTAACCGGCTGCTGATTTCCGCAGGCATCACCGAAGCCAGCAGGCTGTGGGAACGATCAACCACCGTCACCTGTTTTCCGGCGCGGTGTAAATCCATCGCCAGTTCGCTGCCAATCAGGCAGCCGCCCAGTACCACAATCTGTTTCGCCGACTGCAACGCGTCCTGATTCTGCCGGTACTCATTCTGGCTGTTAAACGTGAAAATCCATTCGCTGCCCGGCAACGCAGGCAATATCGCCTGCGCGCCGGTCGCCAGCACCAGTTTCTCATAATCAAAAAACCGGTCGCCGCACACCACGCGTCTATTCCTGCGATCGATAGCCGTGACCCGCGTGTTTGAAACCACCGTGAGATTATTTTCCGCGGCAAACTGCGCCGCACTCTGGCGCGTCAGGTCATCCGCGCCTTGTTTTTGCGTGAAAACATGGCTCAGATCCGGTTTGTTGTAATCGTCTGCGCTGTCTGCGGCGATCAGCGTGACCGGTACCTGTTTATCGGCGCGGCGGATGTTTTTTATCAGCTGGCGCGCGGCAAATCCGGCGCCAATAATCACAATGTTGTGTTCCATCTGGCCTCCTTTCACAGCGGATCAAAGACGGATTTACCCAGCGCACAGCCCGGGCAAAGGAAGGATTCCGGTACGTCAGACCACGCGGTTCCCGGCGCGACATCCTGCAACGGCTCACCCAGCTGCGGGTCATAAACCCACTGGCACACGGTACAAATCATTGAAACACCGGCGTCGGCTTTCGGCTCAGCATTGCATCCGCAGGCAGATTCAACGGGCTGCACCGGCACGCTGGTTTCTTTGAGCGGATGCAAAGCCCATTCGCGGGCGATTTTGCGGCCATGTTCACGGCATTCTTCCAGCGCTTTGCCGTCCGGGCGCCATTTAGCTTTCAGTGACAACGCGATATCAAAACCGGCATCCATCAGCCGGGTCTGAATGCGGTCAACCGCGCCGCCGGTCCAGCCAAAGCTGCCAAACGCGGAGGCTTTTTTGTTGCGAAAACGCAGACCGGCCAGCTCTTCCAGCATGCCTGCCACTTTCGGCATCATCACGTTATTCATGGTGGATGAACCGACCAGCACGCCTTTGGAGCGGAAGATTTGCGTCAGGATCTCGTTCTTATCGTGGCGGGAAATATTGTAGATTTTCACCGCAACGGTCGGGTCTGTGTCGTGAATGCCCTGTGCAATGGCGTCGGCCATCATGCGGGTGTTTGAGGACATGGTGTCGTAGAAAATAGTGATGCGGTCTTCCTGATAATCCGCCGCCCATTCAAGGTATTTCGCCACAATTTGCGTCGGATTGTCGCGCCATACCACGCCGTGCGAGGTGGCAATCATGTCTAGCGGCAAATTAAAGCCGAGGATCTCGTTAATTTTTGGCGTCACCAGACGGCTGAATGGCGTCAGAATATTGGCGTAATAACGGGCGCACTGCTCGTAGAGCTCTGTCTGATCGACCTCATCGTTAAACAAATGCTCGTCGCAATAGTGCTGGCCAAAGGCATCATTGCTGAACAAAACGGCGTCTTCCGTCATATACGTCATCATGCTGTCCGGCCAGTGCAGCATTGGCGTCTCCACAAAAATCAGCGTTTTGCCGTTACCGATATCCAGCGAGTCGCCGGTTTTCACAGTGTGGAAATTCCATTCAGGGTGATGATGATGGCCGTTGATGGAATCAATCGCGTTGGTGGTGCAGTAAATCGGCGTGTCGGGAATGCGGGACATCAGTTCGGTCAGCGCACCGGCGTGGTCCTCTTCGGCATGGTTGATAATGATGTAATCGATCGCCGCAAGGTCGATTTCTTTCTCGAGATTGGCAACAAACTCACGGCTGAATTTATGATCGACGGTGTCAATCAGGACGGTTTTACCTTCACGGATCAGATAACTGTTATAGCTGCTGCCCTGATGGGTTTTATATTCGGTGCCGTGAAAATCGCGAACTTCCCAGTCACGTTGCCCAACCCAACTGATGTTATTTTTAACCTGAATAGCCATGATAGTTTCCTGAAAAAGTAATGGATGGTCTTCTTCAGAGAGCAATGACCGTGCCAGTATTTATCATACTGATTTTAAAGATTTAAATAATCTTATGAGTCATTTTGACAATGCGCTATTATTGTCAAAATGACTTTAACTGTGTCGGAATGACATTATGAGCTTATCCATTCAGTCCCTGGCGGGCATTGCCATTGAGTTACAAAACGGTTTGTCCGGTGAGAATCGCTTTCAGCATCTGATTGCCAGCGTGCGCCAACTCCTCAAATGTGATGCGTCAGCGCTGTTGCGTTATGAAGAACAGCAGTTCAGGCCGCTGGCGATCGATGGTTTATCGCCGGATGTGCTCGGACGGCGTTTCGCGCTGGCCTCACATCCGCGTCTCGAGGCCATTGCCCGCGCGGGGAATGTGGTGCGTTTTCCGGCGGACAGCCATCTGCCTGATCCGTACGACGGGCTCATCCCCGGTCATGACGATCTGAAAGTTCACGCCTGCATCGGTTTACCGTTGTTTGCCGATCAGGCGCTGATTGGCGCGCTGACGTTTGACAGCCTGAATCCGCAACAATTTGATGCGTTCAGCGATGAGGAGTTGTGGCTCATCGGCGCGCTGGCGTCTTCCGCCCTCAATAATGCGCTGCTGGTGGATGCCCTTGAAAAGCAGGCGTTACCGGCGATGGCCGCGCCGAATGCGCGCAAACAAAACGTCCGCCGTCCGGAGGAGGAAATGATCGGGCTTTCCGACGCCATGCAGCAATTACGGCATGAAATCAGCGTGGTGGCCGGTTCGGATCTCAACGTGCTGATCACCGGTGAAACCGGCGTGGGTAAAGAGCTGGTGGCCAATGCCGTGCATCATCTTTCACCGCGAGCGGGAAAACCGCTGGTGTATCTCAACTGCGCGGCGCTGCCGGAAAGTGTGGCGGAAAGTGAACTGTTCGGTCATGTGAAAGGGGCGTTTACCGGCGCCATCCATAACCGCACGGGCAAATTTGAGATGGCGGATAACGGCACGCTGTTTCTCGATGAAATCGGCGAGTTATCGCTGGTGCTTCAGGCCAAGTTACTGCGCGTGATTCAGTACGGTGACCTGCAACGGGTCGGCGATGACAGCACCAAACGCGTGAATGTCAGGATCCTGGCCGCGACGAACTGCGACCTGAAAAAAGCGGTGGTGGACGGGACTTTCCGCGTCGATCTGTTCCACCGCCTGAGCGTGTTTCCGCTTTTCGTGCCGCCGCTGCGCGAACGAAAGGGTGACATCGTTCTGCTGGCCGGTTTTTTTGTCGAACACATCAAAAACAAGCTGGGGATTTCGCAGCTCAGGCTGCCTGCTGACACACTTTCGATGCTGGTCAGCTATGGCTGGCCCGGCAATGTACGTGAGATGAAACACGCAATTGAACGTGCGGCAGTGCTGGCGCGGGCGTCGCAAATTCAGGGCGATGTCACGTTACATCGTGCGCTGTTTAACTTTTCTGAGGCCGGAAATCCGGAAGTCATGGCCGCGCCCGAAAACGAAGCCCCGGAGGTAACTTCACTCAATCTGCAACAGGCCACGCAGGATTTTCAGCGGCAACAAATTACCAAAATCTTGCAGGCACATCAGATGAACTGGTCTGCAACGGCGAGAGCGCTGGAAATGGACGGCGGAAATCTTCACCGGCTGGCGAAGCGGTTAGGAATGAAGGCGTAATATCAGAGGGGATTAAGGCGTGGGGCTGGCGAATAATGAGTCAAAATAGTTTGAGGCGCGAAAATAATAAATGCTACGGAAGCGAGAACTGTTGAAACGCGTTCGCTTCTGTAGCATTTTAGGTATAACTTCTTTTAAAAATTTCCCTGGTGTTGGCTAATGTTGCTACCTGACTCTACCGGTCAGGTTTTTTTTTGCTAATTAATTATTATGCGGTGATTATACGGGGGGAGACGCAACCCGATAGTTGTACTAAGGTGTAATCGTGCACTGTACTTTGTGACAGAAAGACCACGAAAATCAAAAGGGAAGCCGCGTCAGCCAGGGGGGAAGAGGAATGCATTCGCGTGTTAGAAATGATGAAAAAATTATCGATACGTTACGTGATTATCTCGAAAGGAAATTACTTCCTTACGGCAATCTGAAATACACCTATCTGGTGATCAATAAAAGAAATCCGGTCGACATCTTTGTCGTCACCAGCTATCCGGATGAATGGGCCGATATCTATAAATCGCATAATTACCAGCATATCGACCCGGTGGTTCTGACCGCGCTTAAACGTGTTTCGCCGTTCGCGTGGGATGAAAATCTTACCGTGCTTTCTGATTTAAAATCATCCAAAATTTTCTCGTTGTCGAAGAAATATAATATCGCGAACGGTTTCACTTTCGTGCTTCATGACCACATGAATAATCTGGGCATGCTGTCACTGATTATGGAAGCGGGCGCGGATAAAGGGCCGGAAAATAGGGTCGCGCAGGATATGGATAAGCTGCAATGCCTGCTGATCAAAACCCACGAGAAGATGCTGATGCTTAACCAGAGCGCGGCGCGTTCATCGCAGATTTCGCCATCGCTGGTGTCGGGCGGGAAACCGATTTTCTCACCGAGAGAAAACGAAGTGCTGCACTGGGCGAGCATGGGGAAAACCTACGATGAGATTTCGCAGATCATCAACATCACGACGCGAACCGTGAAATATCACATGGCTAACGTGGTGAAAAAGCTGGGGGTTATTAACGCCAAGCAGGCAATCCGGCTTGGCGTTGAACTGGAACTCATCAAACCTGTACTGGTGTCACAGGCAAAGACATAGGCCATTCACATAACGCTTCCAGCGAGGCTTCGGACTGATCGCTGATACGTCGGGCAAGGATGCCCTGGTTATGCAAATCAATCGGCAAACGGAGCAGGTAAATAGGCTCATTTTCGCTGACAAAACCTTCTTTGATCACTTCAATTTCCCAGCCGGAACGTTTCGCAATCGTCAGCATCGCCCGGCTGACAATGGTGTATATTCCGGTGTGTCCGTGATGGCGCGCATAATTAATCATCGAAAGAAACAGAACATGGCTGATCGGGAAACGGCTGCCGAGTAATTCTTTTGCGCGGTTCTTATCCACGAAAAATCGGCTCGATTCGATATAATCACCCTCGGGTAATTTCACGTCATCAAATAGCCGGTTAAAAGTATGGGTGATCATATTCGGCAGACGTAAATCAACGAAGCGCACGCTGCACACCAGCTGGTTGTCGTAAATACCCAGCATGTAGCGCGTATCAGCATTATCAAATTCATCAAATTCCATGTCATTGCTGCACTGAACGGCCCAGTCCAGGCGGTCTTTAAACGTTTTTTTCCTCAGTTTGTAGAGATCATCCGAACGTTTGCCTGTCAGGTCGTTGTAACTCACATCGAAAATTTCCAGCATTTTTTTTCCTGATTTTGAATACGGTCGAAGGGTTATATTTGGCATCTGAATTGATTATTACAATATACAATCGGCAAATAAATCACCGTCTGTAGGGGGAATTTATTTATGAGGGGAGTTTGTGATGTAAAACAAAAAAAAGCCATGCCGCTAAGACATGGCCAGATGCCGATATTTATGCGCTTTCAGTGATAAACAGGTAACAGATTTACGCTGGAAAAAATATGTACGACCGCATTGAGCACACCAAACAGTAATACCAGCATAATCATTTTATTTCCGCCCCATACGCGATACAGCGGGCTGCCAAAGCGCTGACGCGATGCGCGAGCCATCAGTGCCGGAACGATGACTGCCCAGACGGTCGCCGCCAGACCTGCAAAACCGATCGCATAGATAAAGCCATCCGGATAAATCACGCCGCCAACGATGGGCGGGATGAACGTCACGAGTGCGGTTTTAAAGCGTCCGGTTCGGCTGTCATCAAACCCGAACAGATCCGCCAGATAGTCGAACAGGCCGAGCGTCACGCCGAGGAATGAACAGGCGACGGCAAAGTTGGAGAAGACCGTCAGCAGCAGATCTAGTCCTTCGCTGTTGAGGATCTGGCTCAGTGACTGTACCAGCACGTCGATGTTGCCGCCACGGGCCGCAATGCCGATGAACTCCGGGCGCGGTATGTTCCCCATCGTCCCCAGCATCCAGATGATGTAAAGCCCGAGCGCCATCAGCGTGCCCAGCAGTAGGCATTTTTTTATGATCTGCGGATTTTTGCCGTAATACTTCATCAGGCTCGGCACGTTGCCGTGATAACCAAATGATGCGAGGCAGAATGGCAGCGTCGCCAGCACGTAAGGCATATAACTTGGATTAATTTCGACGCTGTTGAGTAAATTCACCGGCTTGATGTGCCACAACAGGCTGCCGAACGTCAGGAAGAACGCGATGATTTTAGCGCCCAGCACAATTGCCGTCATGCGGCTGACCGCGCGGGTACTCAGCCAGACAATAAACGCCACGGCAAGCGCCGTTATCAGCCCGCCGAGACGCGGGGAGAAGTTCACCGACATTTCGCGCATCGTATGCTGGAGCACGGAACCGCTGGCTGAGATATAGGCATACGTCAGAATATACAGCACGAAGGCGATGGTCAGGCCGTTAAGCCGGTTCCAGTTTTTGCCCAGCAGATCGCCGGTCACCGTGTTGAAACTCGATCCTACCGGATAATTCAGGTTGGCTTCGAGGATCATCAGGCCGGAATGCAGCATGCAGAACCAGGTAAAAATCAGTGCCGCGACAGACCAGAAAAACCAGGCACCGGACATCACCACCGGCAGGGAAAACATCCCGGCACCAATAATGGTTCCTCCGATAATCATTGCGCCACCCAGCACCGAGCGTTGTGGGGTGGTCACGGAAAGCGTCGCCATAGTGCGGTTCCTCGCGTGGCTTTTATCACGATTCGTTCAAGAATTGCTGTAAAAGAATTGATAGGGGAATTGACCAAAAATCGCAGTTTTATCCTGCCTTGTTAGCCTTACGCGCCGCAATATAGTGCATCTTGTGCCGGATGTACACTGTTGAACTAGTTTGCTGGTACAAAACAGCGCATTGGCGAAGATGCCGGGCAGGGCGTGAATTGAGATGTTTCTAAAATATGAAAATGTTGATTTTTTAGGTTAAAACGCTAACCCCTATATCTGGTGCAGATCACATTTTTCATTATTATTACTTATCAAAAAAGGGAGTAAAAACCTGTGCTTAAATACAGTGTTGACACACTGCTCATAACGAGTAAATTAGAAGTCAGCCCCGCAGAGAAATGAAGTGAAGATTTTATTTCCCGGTGCATTTAACAAGTTGATAAACTTGTCAGTAATGAGATGCGATAAAGGCCACGAAGTATTTTTGTTTGGGTGATTCAATATCAGGCGATATTTGAATGTCTGTGAGATGATGCTTTAAGGCCACGCGGTAAATCTGTGCAATCGCATTATGTGGACGAAAACGCGATGATGTAACGCCTTGTAATTAAGAGTAATGTTCGCGATTTGGGTACGTAAGTCTGAAATCGAGAATATCGCGAAGAGAGTAAGGCCACGCATCAAAGAGTCTATATCGCGAGGGTGATGTACTCATTTATCCTGACATGAAAAACCAGGCTGAATGAAATGAACAGGATAGCGATGTTATTCCATATTATTATAGGAGGATAGCGTTAACCGGTTTCAAAAATATATCCTGTGAAACGATGTACATCTGTAGAAGTAAGTATCTGTAATTAAGTTGATGAATGTTAAATACTAATTTGATAGTACTTTAAAGGCCCCGGCAATAACTTGCTGGGGCTTTTTCATTCAGGGCACTGTAATATCTCGGATTATTCGTAACACTGGCCTGTCGCCTTATTTCACATTACCGAACTTACCGCTGATAGTGCCTTCCAGAACGGATTCCGCATCCAGATACACCAGAAAACACACCAGCGTCGTCTCTTTTGTGGCCGTTGCAGGCGTCAGTGCGCTGGTTTCGTCGCTGATTGCGTCACCTTTACCCAGCGTGTGACCGCCAATCGTAATTTCGCCGTCCATCACGTATAGCCACTGCGCAAATCCAGGATGCGTGGGGATTTCAATCGTCGTGTCAGTGTCCAGACGGATATCGTAAACGTAAATGGCCTGGCGGATTTCCAGCGGAGACTCAATGCCTTCCGGTGCGCCAATTAGCGTCCATGCGTTTTGTTTCGGGCCGTCCCGACGTTCCATAAACTGCACGCGGGCTTCAAGATTCGCTTTGCGCGGGCGGATAAAAATTTGCAGCATCTCAGCCGAAACCAGAGGCGTGGATTCTTCATGCCAGAAACTTTCCCCGGCATTCATCATCATCAGTTTTTTCGGTGAAAGTGGAACGCGGTTGCCGGCAGAATCTTCGTGAACCATCGAACCGCGCCACATATAACTGAGGATTTCGTCGTTATTGTGCTCATGCATTTTCACCAGCGTCCCCTGTTCGAGATTCGCGTGGTCAATAACACTCAGCGGGCCGAAAGCATCGTCACCGCGCTCAGGCAGGATCTGCCCCGGACGCATACGCCGGATCCGGAAAGGGCCGTATTCGAAAGTCGTTTTGGGTTCAGCACGTAATACGTTAAACATGTTTTCTCCGGCAGCTTATTTTAGTCTCAGGCCAGTCTATCAAGGAGGCGAAGAGGGTGTGATCTTTTTGTTAAGAATGCGGATCTTCCTTACGCCGGGCTTACTTCTCAAAGAATATCCTCAGGAAAGCCGAAGGCGTGGCGCTCGCCCGTGCCGTTGAAAATATAGTTGGGCGAGGAAATCAGTCTTTTTTCCGCGCTGGCCTGCGTGAACCATTTTCTTTTCCGGCGTCGCTAAATCAAACCGGTAATATGTTTCTGCTTTTTAAGCATAACCGACGCGGGTAAAAACGACAGGCTTGCACGAAAAAAGGCCGCATTTCTGCGGCCTTAAAGGGGAAATATTTAAACGTTAGCTCAGTTCCAGTAAGGCATTCAGTTCGGCGATTTGCTGTTGCCACTGGCGTTGTAATTCCGGTTTCTGATGTCTGGGCTTTCGCGCCAGATCTTCTTCCAGTTTACTTTCCAGCTCCAGCAGCGTCGCCAGCCAGTGCTCCTCTTCGGTTTCGGGAACCGCAGATGTAGCCACCTGTGGTTTTTCCGCAGCCAGGGTATTCGCCACCGGAATATCGGCGAGGATCGCGCAGACCGGCGCGAGACTGTGCCATTCCTCCAGCCGTTGCTGATGAATAAGCCAGAAGCGGTTGCAGCTTTGCGCAATCAGCGTCCGGTCATGAGAAACCAGCAATACCGCGCCGCTGAAGTTTTTCAGCGTTTCTGCCAGCTCCTCTTTACCTTCCATGTCCAGATGGTTGGTCGGCTCATCGAGCAGCAACAGCGAGTAATTCGCCAGCATCAGACCGGTAAACAGCAACCGCGAACGCTCGCCGCCGCTCAGGGTGCTGACTTTTTGCTGATGGCGGAGATACGGAAAACCAGCACCGATCAGCGCCATTTTCCGCTGTTCTTCGGTCAGCGGCGCAAAATGTGCCAGCGCATCCGACAGCGAATCCTCATCCTGTAGTTGCCGCAGGCTCTGATCGTAATAGCCCGTACGCACTTTGGGATGGAACATCACGCCCTCAGCGGTGGTTTCCGGCTGACTGTAAGCCTGCCACAGATGGTGCAGCAGCGATGATTTTCCGCAGCCGTTGCGGCCTGCCAGCGCGATACGGTCGCCGCTTTTCACCCGCAGTTCGCCAAGTTCAAACAAGACCGGCGCATCCGCGGCGGGCCGGATCTGTAAGGCAGAAAGCGCCAGTACGCGATCCGCCGGTAAGGCTTCTCCGCTCAGCCGCAACTGCCACTGATTGCCCGCGGTGACATCGGTTTGTTCTTCCTTCATCCGGTCAACCTGTTTTTCCATTTTTTTGGCCTTGCGCGCCAGACCTTCGTTGTCGTAAATACTGCCCCAGACGGCCAGCCGTTTGGCGCTTTTAGTGACACGGTCGATCTCCTTTTGCTCGGCTCTGCGTCGTAATGCGTCCGCCGCATCTTTTTCGGCCAGCGCCTGACGCGCCTGCGTGCAGGGGAGACGGATAAATTGCAGCGTTTTGTCGCGCAGGATCCAGGTGCAGTTGGTTACGCTGTCCAGCAGGCTGAGGTCGTGGGAAACCAGCACAAAGCTGCCGCCCCAGTTTTGCAGGAACTGTTCAAGCCACAGCAACGTGGGCAGATCGAGATGGTTACTCGGTTCATCGAGCAGCAATAAATCTGGTTGCCGGACCAGCGCACGCGCCAGCATAAGCCGCGTATGTTGCCCGCCGCTGAGCGTACCTGCGGCCAGACTCCAGGTTTTTTCCCCAAAGCCCAGCGTGGCGAGCAGCACTTCGGCCTGCCAGCTTTCCGGCTGATGAAGGCTGCCGGGTAAATGGTTTTGCACCGCATCAATCAGCGTCGCATCTTGCAATGCGGCCGGAAGATGTTGTTCTACCGTCGCCATAATGCACTGAGTCGCCAGCGTCAGCTGGCCGGACGTCGCCGCCAGTTCGCCGTTGAGGATTTTCAGGAGGGTACTTTTCCCGCAGCCGTTATGACCGATAAGCCCGATGCGGTCGCCTTTTTTCAGGCCGAAAGAAATTTCCGTCAGCAAAGGGCCGAAGGAATTATCGAAGGATAAGGATTGTGCAGATAATAATGTCATGGTGCTTACTCAAGTTTTACAGGCAAAAAAATGCCTCTCGTCAATAAAGCCGACGATAACCGGTAAGCCGGAGGGAAGTTCTCAGATTGTCAGTTAGCTTCGCTCAAGCAGGTTATCGCAGCACGATACCGGTAACGCCTGAGCAGTGACGATCGCTAAGGACGAGTGAAATTAAAAAAACTTCACGGGTCAGCATGGCAATCCTCCTTATGTATTCGGTTGGTGAATGAATGAACGGATTATATTGGGGATTTCCAAATTGTTCCAGTCCCGGAAACCCCGCAAAGCGTTACGGTGTCACCGCATCATTTTCCAGCTTCTGCCGTTTACGCAGGGCCGGGAACCAGGTCATCCATAATCCCACCACGATCAGCGTACCGACGCCGCCAATCGCCGCAGCGGGCACTGCACCGACCCAGGCAGCCAGTAAACCCGACTCAAACTCGCCAAGCTGATTGGAGGTATTGATGAAAATGGAATTCACGGCGCTGACGCGGCCGCGCATATCGTCCGGCGTGTCCAGCTGAACCAGCGCGCCCCGAATGACCATGCTGATCATGTCGAAACCGCCGAGTGCAAAGAGTGCGAGCATGGAAAGCCACAACGACGTTGAGAAGGCGAAAACTAACGTCGCGACGCCAAAACCGGCCACCGCCGTAAACATAGTCATCCCGACATTGCGTTTCAGTGCACGATGGCTCAGCCAGAATCCGACGATTAACCCGCCGACTGCAGGCGCGCCGCGCAGCAAGCCCAAACCCCACGGGCCGGTGTGCAGAATATCGTGAGCGAAAATTGGCAACAGGGCCGTCGCGCCGCCCAGCAGTACGGCAAACAAATCCAGCGAAATCACGCCCAGAACGTCCGGCCGGTTACGGATAAAACTGATGCCTGCAAACAGGGTTTTGAACGTGGCAGGAACACGGCGAGGAGGTGCCTGTTCATAGCGTAAACGACTGACCATCAGGATCGATAGCAGATACAGCACGGCGCAGACCGAATAAGCCACGCCCGCCCCGGCGACATACAAAAAACCGCCCAATGCCGGGCCAACCATCGCCGCCGCCTGGCCGGAAACGCTGTTTGCCGCCATCGCGCGTGCCAGTAAATGCGGCGGAACCAGGGCCGGAAGCATCGATTGCAACGACGGCGCTTCCATCGCTTTGGCGGTCGAAATAATGAAAATCAGCCCGAGCACAATCACTTCATTAACGTGATGCGTGAGCGATAACCAGGCCAGCGCGCCAATCGCCAGCCATTCGACGATTTGCCCGAGCAAGACGACGCGGCGGCGATCAAACTGGTCGGCAACGTGCCCGGCGACCAGCGCCAGCGCGACAGAGGGGAAAAACTGCACCAGCCCGATCAGCCCGAGATCAAACGCCCGGCCGGTGATGGAATAGATTTGCCAGCTCACCACAATGGAAAGCATCTGAAAACCAAAGCTGGACGCGGCGCGCGCTATCCAGAACGCCACAAATGAACGATGTTGTAACAGTGAATCTGAATCCGCTGAGGAAGCAGGAGGCATGATAAATCCCTGAAAAAAACGTTTATACGCCGCGTCTGAGCCTTATTTTGGAATAAGTTAGCCCGGCAATTATTGTGTGTACAAATTATTAACAACCAACCGACCGGCTAGTTTTACCATAAAAGAGAAACATCACAAAAGGTTCAGCAAATCTTCATATAACGGAGTCTGCCGTCATATTGTGAAGAAGGAATGGAGTTCGCGGGGAGGGGATTACGGTTGTGTTTTAGAATTAAAAACGGCCTCGGGTGAGGCCGTCAGCAAGCACGGAACTGCAAATTTACCAGCGCAGTTTACGGCCGGAATATTCCACAAAGTGATGGCCGCCTTTGCCGCGGAATGCGTCGAACTGATCGGCAATCCCGGTGGCGCTTTCTTCTACGGTCAGCGTGGCATCTTCGCCGCCCATATCCGTTTTCACCCAACCCGGATGGACGGACAACAGCGTCAGTTCCTGTTTCTCAGTCGCTTCCTGCAACCCGCGGGTCAGCATATTCAGCGCGGCTTTACTGGCGGAATACAGCGGATAGGTGGCGACTTCATTCTCATTGAGGCTGGAAAGCTCAGAAGTCATCAGCGCCAGCACGCCGGTGCGGTGGTTGAGCAGCGGAAGGAATTCAGCCGCGGTGCGGACAGGGGAAATGGCATTAGTGAGAAGCAGCTGTAAAATTTCTTCATCGGATGCCTGATGAATGTCCTGATGGTCAGGGCCAAATACGCCCGCATTCACAAAAATCAGATCAAAACGGCTTTCGGAAAGTGCGTCTTTAACCGCTTCCCGCGCTTCGGATTTATTGATGTCCAGTTTGACCCATTCAACCGAAGACGGACTTTTGGCCGGAACGGCAGCCCGCGTTGTCGCCGTGACCTGCCAGCCACGTTTTGCCAGAACGTCCACCACACCTAAACCGATACCGCGTGAAGCGCCGATGATCAATGCTTTTTTAGAGTCAGTCATATTCATCCTTTTATTCAATGCGTAACGTTAATTTATAGTTTTCATTAAACCTGTAAAACCTCATAGCGTGAGTTTCAGTATGGGACAGCCCGCCGCTGGCAACAATGGGCTGGAGTCCGATTTTCCTGACGGGATTTTTTATCGTGAGCTTTCTCGCAAATTTGCGATGAAGCACGGGATAATAATTTTGTAATCGATTACTTTTCCTAAAACACGTTTTGTAATCGATTACTTTTTGTGAGGCGAAAATGATGTCAGCATTAGAAAGCCATGAAAAAAGTCATATACGGCACCGTTTTCTGGTGCCGCGTTTATCACTGATGATGTTTTTACAGTTCTTTATCTGGGGAAGCTTGTCGGTGACGCTGGGGCTGGTGATGGCGCATCACAACATGTCACTGCTGATCGGCGATGCTTTCTCGGCAGGGCCGATCGCGTCAATTTTATCGCCGTTTGTGCTCGGGATGCTGGTCGACCGTTTCTTCCCCTCACAAAAAGTGATGGCGGTAATGCATCTGGCAGGCGCGGTGATCTTGTGGTTTGTGCCTCAGGCGCTGATCGCAGAAAACGGTACGCTGCTCATCACGTTGTTGTTCGGTTACACGCTCTGCTACATGCCGACGCTGGCGCTGACCAACAACATCTCTTTCCACAGCCTGAAAAACATCGATAAAAGTTTCCCGGTGGTGCGCGTTTTCGGCACGATTGGCTGGATTGTGGCAGGGATTTTTATCGGCGTGACCGGCGTCTCGGCGAGCGTCAGTATTTTCTCGATTGCCGCGGTGTGCTCCGTGGTGCTGGCGGCTTACAGCCTGACGTTGCCACATACCCCCGCCCCCGCAAAAGGCCTCCCGTTTGCACTGCGCGATCTGTTTTGTGCTGATGCCTTTGCACTGCTGAAAACCCGTCATTTCTTTGTGTTCTCGCTCTGCGCCATGTTGATCTCTGTGCCGCTCGGGACGTACTACGCGTACACCGCGTCGTATCTGGCGGATACCGGTATAGCGGATGTCAGTACCGCAATGTCCTTCGGCCAGATGTCAGAAATCTTCTTCATGCTGGTGATCCCGCTGCTGTTCCGCCGTCTGGGCGTGAAATACATGCTGCTGATTGGCATGCTCGCCTGGTTTGTCCGTTATGCCTTCTTTGCGCTGGGCGTCAGCGAGGAAGGGCGTTTTCTGCTCTATATCGGAATTTTGCTGCACGGCGTCTGCTACGACTTCTTCTTTGTGGTCGGGTTTATTTACACCGACCGTGTGGCGGGGGAAAAAGTGAAAGGTCAGGCGCAGAGCATGATCGTCATGTTCACCTACGGCATCGGTATGTTGCTGGGGTCGCAGATTTCCGGTGCGCTTTATAACCGTCTGGTCGCCGGGCAAACCGTGCCGCAGGCGTGGGTGACGTTCTGGTGGATCCCGGCGATTTCCGCTGCGGTTATCGCATTAATTTTCCTCTTCTCGTTCAGATATGACGAGAAAGAGCGTGTTGAGTAACTCAGGAGGTGCAATGAAAACCATTAAAGGACCGGGCATTTTTTTGTCGCAGTTCATCGGGGCTGAAGCCCCGTTTAACACTTTAGAAGGCCTGGCGGGATGGGCCGCGGCGCTGGGCTATAAAGCGTTGCAGATCCCGTGCAATCATCCGCACATTTTTGATTTGCCGAAAGCGGCAACCAGTCAGGCGTATTGTGACGAAATTACTGCCACGCTGGCGCGGCACGGGCTGGTGATCAGCGAGCTTTCTACCCATCTCGAAGGACAACTGCTGGCCGTGCATCCGGCGTATGATCTGGCATTTGATAATTTTGCACCGGAAGCGGTGCGCGGAAACCCTTCAGCGCGTCAGGCGTGGGCGACGCAGGCGTTAAAACAGGCGGCGGCAGCTTCTGAAAAACTCGGGCTGACGGCGCACGCGACGTTTTCAGGCTCGCTGGCCTGGCCGTATTTTTATCCGTGGCCGCCGCATAATGCGGTCTTGCTGGAAGAGGCGTTTACCACATTAGCGCAGCGCTGGCTGCCCGTTCTGGACTGTTTTGATCAGCACGGTGTGGATGTATGTTTTGAAATTCATCCGGGCGAAGATTTGCATGACGGCGTGACGTTCGGGCGTTTTCTGGCGCTCGTCAATCACCATCCCCGCTGCAATATTCTCTTCGACCCCAGCCATCTGCGGCTTCAGCATATGGATTATCTGGACTTCATCGACCGCTATCATGACCGTATCAAAGCCTTCCATGTGAAAGACGCGGAATTCGCCGCCAGCGGCCAGAGCGGTGTTTACGGCGGTTATCAGAACTGGGCTGACAGACCGGGGCGTTTTCGCTCGCCCGGCGATGGCGATATTGATTTCAAAAGCATTTTCAGCAAATTGTCGCAATACGATTATTCCGGCTGGGCAGTATTGGAATGGGAGTGCTGCCTGAAAAACGCTGAAACCGGCGCGCGTGAAGGCAGTGAGTTTATCCGTCGTCACATCATTCCGGTTTCAGAACGGGCGTTTGATGATTTTGCTGCTGGCCAGAATGACCGCCAGCAGGCACGCCGGATGCTCGGCCTGGGCGGAGATGTTTTTCATGATTAATGTCGGCATTATCGGCACCGGTTTTATCGGCCCTGCGCACCTCGAAGCGTTACGACGGCTGGGATTTGTCAATGTGGTCGCGTTGTGTGATACGCCTTTTGAGGCCGCGCAGAAAAAAGCCGGACAGCTGAATGTCCCGCATGCGTACAGTGATACCGACGCGTTGCTGGCACATCCCGGCCTGGACGTGGTGCATAACTGCACGCCGAACCATCTGCATGCGGAGATTAACCGCAAGATCCTTCGCGCCGGGAAACACGTCTTCAGCGAAAAACCTTTGTGCATGACGCCGGAGGAGGCGCAGGAGCTGGTGGCAATGGCAGAAAACGCGGGTGTCGTTCACGGCGTGAGTTTTGTCTACCGGCAATTCGCGATGGTTCAGCAGGCCGCGAGCATGGTGCGTCAGGGGCAACTCGGGAAGTTATTTTCGGCGCACGGCAGTTATTTGCAGGACTGGATGTTGCTGGAAACGGACTATAACTGGCGCGTTGATGCGGCTCAGGGCGGCGCTTCGCGGGCCATCGCGGATATCGGTTCGCACTGGTGTGATACGCTTCAGTTTGTCACCGGCAAACGCATCACCGAAGTGATGGCCGATCTCTCTATCGTCTGGCCCACGCGTAAAGCTACCGTGCAGGGCAATTCAACGTTTGCCGCCAAAGAGGCTGATACGCATTATGAAGACCGGCCGGTCACAACCGAAGATATGGGATTTGTACTGCTGCGGTTTGATGACGGCAGTAAAGGCTGTTTCCATGTTTCGCAGGTCAGCGCAGGCCGTAAAAACCGGCTGAGTTTCGAAGTGAACGGCAGCGGGGCGTCAGTGGCCTGGGATCAGGAAATACCGCAGCAACTTTGGGTAGGGCAGCGCGCGCAGCCGAATCAGTTGTTAACGGACGATCCGGGTTTGATGAATGCCGATGTGGTTCACAGCGCGCAATTTCCCGGCGGGCACATTGAAGGCTGGCCGGATGCGTTCAGGAACATGATGTTGCAGTTTTATACTGCCGTCAGGGAAGGGCGTCCACCGGCCAAAGATCACAGCCCGTTTGCCACTTTTTATGAAGGCGCCCGCGTGATGTCCGTTGTCGATGCCATTTTGCAAAGTCACCGGCAGCAGCGTTGGGTAAGGGTTTAAGTCCTTTCTTCACGCCCGGCGCACAGATAACGCCGGGCTTCCATTCATGCCATCTCCGATCTGTGGTAGCCTCTGGCAAAAAAGAGCAGACCGCAGGATGTGTTGTCGTTATGTCGATTCAGAAAATTGCCAAACTGGCCGGTGTCTCGGTGGCAACGGTATCGCGTGTACTCAATAACAGCGATTCCGTCAAAAGCAAAAACCGCGAACGTGTACTGGAAGCGATCAGGGAAAGTAACTACCAGCCCAATTTATTGGCCCGCCAGTTGAGAACGTCCAGAAGCTCAATGATCCTGGTGATGGTCTCGAATATCGCCAATCCGTTTTGTGCTGATGTTGTGAAAGGCATTGAAGAAGAAGCCGAAAAGAACGGCTACCGTATTCTTTTGTGCAATTCCGGCTCCGACATCGAACGCTCTAAATCCAGCCTCGGCCTGCTTTCCGGCAAAATGGTCGACGGCATTATCACCATGGATGCCTTTTCCAAACTCCCCGAACTGACGAGTATGATCGGTCAGACGCCGTGGGTGCAGTGCGCCGAATACGCGGATACGGGGGACGTTTCCTGCGTCGGGATCAGTGACACCGACGCCTCCGAGTTTGCCATCCGGCATCTGATTGCCCGCGGTTGTCGTCGTATTGCACTTATCAACCACGACCTGAGCTACAAATATGCCCGGCTGCGAGAACAGGGGTACAAAACGGTGATGCAGGAACAAGAGCACGGTTATGAAGCCATTGAATATGCCAGCGAGTTGAGTTTTAGCGCGGGAAAAGCGGCGATGGAAAAATTGCTGCAAGCCGCGGAACAACCTGATGGTGTGTTTGCCGTCTCCGACACGCTGGCCGCAGGCGCGATGCGTGCTATCGGGGACACCGGGCTGAAGGTTCCGCAGGATATTGCGGTCATTGGCTTTGATGGCACCGAACTGGCCGAAATGGTTTCTCCGCAGCTCACGACCATCCAACAACCCTCGCGCGATATTGGCCGGCAGGCGGTTTCCTTACTGATTAAAAAAATCGATAACCCCGAATCTCCGGCAGAACGCCTGATGATGGACTGGCATTTTATTGTACGCGCGAGTGCCTGAGTTAAATTGCCCGCAGCGAGGCGGGCATTTCCATTATTTCTCTGTTGCTGACAGCGCTTTGCTCAGGTTTTTGTAGGAAGTGGTTTATCGCAGGCCGGTTTCGCAGCGTGTACAGGCAAAGCGACCAGAGAACACAACACTAACAATCCGCCTGAGAGGTGAGATTTTAAAAGCATACTTATTTCCTTCATTTTTGTAATCGATTACAAAATTTACACTTAAAAAGTAATCGATTACAAAACATAGGTAGGATGATGATCAGGAGTGTGAGGGCGCTCACAAATCAGGTTTCCCAAAGGGCCAGACTTTCACGTTGCCAGCCTTGTTATGAATGCGTACTGTTGTTCTTTCGAAATGGCTGACAAGAGTGAGTGAAAAAATGGCCGTTAAATGGATAATTATATGTTTTGTAGGCATTTTGTTGCTGTCATTGGGTTACAGTTTTGCCAGGGCGTCGCACACTAAAACAGAGCCTGCCAGTCAGAACTGGGCGACGGCGCGTCGTGATTCTGCGGGTATTGCGCCGGATCCGGTCAGACTACGCAGTACTGCAATTATCCAGATATATGCCGCGCCGACCTATGGCTGGCGCGGGCTGGTGGCGGTACATCCGTGGATTATTTTTAAACGTGAAGGCGAAACGGCGTATACACGTTATGACGTCATTAGCTGGGGCAGCACGGACGTTGTTCGCCGCAATTATGCCCTCCCTGACGGTTACTGGTTTGGGTCAAAGCCCAAATTACTGGTCGATCATCGCGGGGCTCAGGCAGAAGCGATGATCCCCAATATTGTCGCGGCGATTAAACGTTATCCGTATCCGCATACCTATCACGCGTGGCCGGGACCCAACAGCAACACATTTATGGCACACATTGGCCGCGAAGTGCCGGATCTCCAACTTGATATGCCGTCTAACGCCATTGGCAAAGATTATCGCGGCATCACAAACCCGATTGGTTTGCCACCTTCCGGGCGTGGCGTGCAGGTTTCAGTGCTGGGGCTTTTGGGCGTCACGCTTGGCGTTGAAGAAGGTGTTGAAGTGAATGTGTTAGGGCTGAATCTGGGAATTGATTTCAAAAATCCGGCGCTGCGTTTGCCGTTTGTAGGGCGCGTTGGTTTTGATAATCCGCAAAATGCCGGGCTTTAGCGTTTATTGCCCGGATCTACTTCAGAATTAAAAAATGGCCGGTATCTCTCCGGCCAGACAAAATGATCAGAACGATGAATGCTTGTAAGAACGGTATTCTGGCTTCCAAAATTCAGTATCAAGACGATTTTGCAGTGTCTCTTGCGATATTTCCGGCGCCACACCTTCCTGCTGCGCCACACGGGCGACTTCGGCGGCAATCACTTTCGACACGTGCTGAATATCGGCAATAGCCGGTAACAGCGAACCTTTACCGGTGGTTGCCAGCGGAGATAAGCTCGCCAGCGCCTGACTGGCGGCCAGCAACATTCCATCAGTAACGCGACGCGCTTTGGCGGCCAGGATCCCTAAACCTAAACCGGGAAAGATATACGCATTGTTACATTGCGGGATCGGGTAGGTGCGGTCCTGATAATGCACAGGGGCAAACGGGCTGCCGGTGGCCATCAGCGCGGCGCCTTCTGTCCACGCAATCACATCCTGCGGGCGGGCTTCAGCGCGCGATGTCGGATTCGACAGCGGCATGATGATCGGATGGTGACAATTGTGGTGCATTTCACGGATGATTTCTTCTGTGAATAGCCCCGGTTGCCCGGAAACGCCAATCAGTATTGTCGGTTTGGAGTTGTGCACAACATCCTGTAAAGAGATATTTTGTGCATCGACTTTCCAGTGGGCAATGTTGGCTTTGCGCGTGACCAGCTTGCGCTGGAAACCGAGCACGTTCGGCATGTCATCCGTCAGCAGGCCAAAGCGATCCACCATAAAGACCTGGCTGCGCGCTTCATCTTCCGTAGCGCCTTCGGCAATCATCTGCGCAACAATTTTTTCTGCGATACCGCAGCCGGCAGAACCCGCGCCAAGGAAAGTGACGCGCTGGTCGCGCAGTTGCGTTCCGGCGGCATGGCTGGCGGCAATCAGGCAGCCCAGCGTGACAGCGGCGGTGCCCTGAATATCATCATTGAAGCAGCAAAGCTCTTCGCGATAACGCTCCAGCAAGGGCATCGCGTTGGTTTGCGCGAAATCCTCGAACTGAAGTAATACGTCCGGCCAGCGTGTTTTTACCGCCTGAATGAACATATCCATGAATTCATTGTATTCACCGTCAGTAATGCGCGGGTGGCGCCAGCCCATATACAGCGGATCATCGAGGCGCTGCGCATTATTGGTGCCGACGTCGAGCATGATCGGCAACGTATTGGCCGGGTTGATCCCGCCGCAGGAGGTATATAACGACAGTTTACCGATAGGAATACCCATCCCGCCGATGCCCTGATCGCCCAGCCCCAGAATGCGTTCGCCGTCGGTGACGACGATCACCCGGATGTCATTCTTGGAGAAGTTTTGCAGCATTTCATCAATGTGGTCGCGGTCTGGGTAGGAGATAAACAACCCTCTCGCCCGGCGGTAGATATCAGAGAAATGCTCGCAGGCTTCGCCAACGGTCGGGGTGTAAATGATCGGTAGCATTTCTTCCAGATGAGAATTCACCAGGTTATAGAAGAGTGTTTCGTTGGTGTCCTGGATATTGCGCAGATAGACGTGTTTGGAGATATCACGTTTGAATTCAGAGAATTGAGTGTATGCACGGTCGGTCTGTTCGCTGATGGTTTCAACCTGATTTGGCAGCAATCCATTCAGATTAAGCGCGAGACGTTCTTCGCGGCTGAAGGCCGACCCTTTGTTCAGCAGCGGATTTTCGAGTAACAGCGAACCGGTGTAATGCGTGTAGAGTGGGCGTTTTTTTAACATCATTAAGCCTTAGAGCCTATCCCAATAGGATTTTATTCCAGATAATGATGCCGCAGGTAAAATGCAGCATCGCCTCATA